>CAKTGW010000069.1 GCA_934561725.1 uncultured Oscillospiraceae bacterium | reverse complement strand
GTTGACAAATGCGCAGAGTGCCAGAAAGGAAAGCTGGGTCAAAAACTCCTGCAAAGCCAGCGGCAGACCGATGCCGAGAAATTTTCTGCATTGCGCATTGAAACGAAAATCCCCGCCTGTGACCGTAAACGGCAGCTTTTTTCTGACCAGCAGCAGGACTGCAAAGACCACACTGACCGCTTGGGCAAGAACCGTTGCGATTGCCGCGCCCGCGGCGTCCATTCCAAATCCGGCGACTAAAATGAGATCTCCCACAATATTGACCACGCAGGCCACCAGTACAAAAAGGAGCGGTGACCGGCTGTCCCCAAGGCCTCTGAAAATGGCAGAGAGCAGATTATAGGCAACGATAAAAAAGATGCCGCTGCCGCAGATGCGCACATAGCTTGCAGTGAGGCTGAACGCTTCCTCCGGCGCCTGCATCAGAACAGAGACAGGCCGGGCAAAGCCGACCAGCAGAACAAATATTCCCGCCGACAGGAGTACAAATACAACGGCAGCTCCCCCGAGGACCGCACCGATCTGCTCCGGGCGCTTTTCTCCAAGATAGCGTGCGATCAGTACGGTAACGCCCATGGCGAGCTGCGTTACGACAAAGGTCACAAGATTCAGCACCTGACTGCCGGTTGAGACGGCGGAAAGCCCGGCTGTAGAGCCAAACTGCCCGACCACCAGAAGGTCAACAGCGCCATAAGCCGCCTGCAGGATCAGGGCACCGAGAACCGGGAGCATAAACAATGACAGCTTTTTCAAAATACTGCCCTGTGTAAAATCAGTATTCAAGGGTGATCCTCCTTTCCGACATGACCCGATACAGCTTCTCGATCGTGCGGATCGTACACTTGGCATCCTCCTGCGAAATGTCAGTCAGCAACGGAGCAAGCTGTGAAAAAAACTGGTCGTTGTATGTGCGTGACAGCTTTCTTCCGGCATCTGTGACCGAGAGATAGGTAATGCGGCCATCAATAACCGACGCAGTTTTTTTCAAGTATCCGTCATCCTCCATATCCTTGACCGTCCGCGTCACACCGGGACGCGGAATATTCAGTGCATCGCTGATATCGGAGATCTTTACCTGAACGCCGCGGCGTTCCAGGGTCTCTATCGTGTCAAGATACTGAATATACGCCGGCGTCACGCCATTTGGGAGTGCCGGGAGCAATTCACGAACACGTTTTGCCTGGTAACAGGCATCAAGCAGGGCTTTTATCACTGCGATCATCATCTGATGTTCCTCCTTACGATCAGAAAACAAGACACATAGTCAGATATGTTTTCCTGTTATCAGCAATATAATTATCTATGATAATTAACTTTGATAATTATACAAAAAACGCCCCCAAATGTCAATACCGCCGCTTACCCTCGGTAGACAAGGGCAGATACAAAACAAGTGTGGAGTTCAACATCTATTTAAATGCCCTTAAAACAAAGAGCCTCTGCCGATGCCCGGTCGGGCATCGGCAGAGGCTCTTTTTATATTTAATTACGGCTCAACCTTCATACCATTCCTCCCACGCTTCGTCCTCATCATCATACCAATCCGGATTATCCTCCCAGAGGTCCTCGGGATTATCGTAGTCATTCCGGATGCTCGGGGTATTGCCGTGTGACGAGCCGGACGAAGGCACTGACGGCTGTATTGTGATCAGCGTTGGCTGAGGTGTCTTATAATAAGTAAAGTCTTCTATGACTTCTTCTGACCTGCCCTTTGGCCGATAAGACTTGCAGGATGCGATGATCTGTCCATCGCTGTTAAGCCAACGCAGGGTCTTGTACCGCCGATAGACATCCATGTTGTCATAGAACCGACATTTTTCGATTCGAGTGGGTGAGCCGATGGACGTGTACCTCAAGTAGCTCTCGGGCATACCATTCACGGGCAGTTTTCCAGAATACTTGTCTTTCAGACTCTGTTCCCGCTCTGCGGCATCGGCAGCAGCCTTCTTCTTCCAATAGCCCTCAACACGGGATTCCAGCGCGTCAATATCCTTCTGCCAGCGCATATCATATTGCAGAGTGATTCTTGCCAACTCCCCCGCTCCACCCGCATAGTCCGTACTGTCTTTGTAAATATCGGCGTATTTGCAGTAGACCGCTAGTGATGCAGAGTCCCGATAATCGGAGAGTTCAGAAAAATCGTATTCGGCACAAGTATAATTGCCCTCTGACATCTCTTGTAATGCTGTTTCATAAACTGCCGCTCGCTGATTGTTGTAGTTCACGATGGAAATAGAGCTGCCCAAGATCACGCCTGCCGCTAAAACCGCCGTCAGGAACCTTTCAGATAGTAAGATCTTCTTCAGCGGCGAATCTCTCTTTTCAGCTTTTTCCGGCACAGCAGGCTCTGATGCTTGAGGTTCCGCTTTCGGCTGCTTCGGTGTTGTTTTTGGCACGGAAATAACAGGCTTTTCTGCTTTTTCAGCCTTTTTCACAGGCTGCTTTATACGTTCTTCGATTTTTGGAGCAACGTGTTCAACGGCCGGCGTGATTGCCGGAGCATCTATCGTGCGAATAACCGTTTTCGTCTGCTCCGGCGGCCAGGGCGCGGCTATGCGCGTACAATCCATGACGGCTTTGACCTGGCCTTGCCGCAGTATATTTTCTTTTCCAAACGGAAGCTCGACCCAATCTCCGACCTTGATCGGCAAGCCGCCGGCCAGATACGCATATGTACGGCCCGTTCCCGGGACCTGGACGGAGCAATTGTGATACACGGTTTCGTCATCCTGAACCGAATTGCTTTCGGATTTATGAGGCAATGGAAACGGCTGCTGTTTTTCGTCTCCGGTGCCGTCAGAAAACAGCTCATTGAATGCGTTTATCCAGTGCTCGTCAATATACTCGTTCTTCAATACCAACGTCAGACAACGTTGTCTCAAATTTTCTGAACCGTACTTCTGGCAAACGTACAGGATACTGGATTGCAGGTCCCCAATGCAGGCACTCCGAAAAATCTGTGACAAAAAGCGCTCATCTTCCAGAGCCTCCAAAAGCGGCTGCGCCTGTTCCCGGCTTGAAAAACTCAGCCAATTCCAGTCTGGAAGCAGCTTCTCTGCTGTTTGGGGACTGATTTTCAAGGCCGGCTCTGCAATATCAAGAAGGCATCGCCACATCTGGATGCCCTTTGCCGCGTTACGGGAGGCCACATCGTCCAGAATGCACTCCCAAGACAATTCATCGAAATCCTCCGCGTTTTCATGCGGAACTTCCTCCGGATATTCGACCAGCAAAATCTCCCGGCAGATGTCCTCATAATCAGGGAACTCGCCCTGCGCCAAAAGACGCTTTGCGCGTTCTGTATCGGGATGCAGCAGCACCTTGTTCTCCAAGTGGGTATTATAGGCTCTTTCCAACGCATATTGGTAATCCTGCGCTTCGTCTATTTCCTTATCCTTTTTCCCTCCGAAGTAGGCATAAGCATAGGCCAATCCGGAGAAAAGATCGAACAAGCCGTCCGGATCACCCCTGTTGTAGTAGTCCTCTACTGGGCGCGCGGAGAGCAGGTCCGTCCAGAACGTGCCACAATCCGTTTTGGAAAGAGCTGCTTCTTCACGGAACAGTACGCCCTGCCGGGCATCGCGCATGATCTCTTCTGCGCTTTCACCCAGATTCAGGTCAGCTGTAGTATGCAGGAAAGTCAGCAGCTCCTCCGCCTTCGTCTCGTCCGGCAAAGCTTCTGCGCGCTGGATCCCGACTGAGATGTAATGCAGCAGCACTTTTCCAAGAAGCTGAGAAAGTGAGGCGCGCTTGGGTGCAAGCTGATCCAGCGCCTTTTTCAGATCGCTCCAAGTTTCTGTCAGATCCACATGGCAGACGAAAATAAGCGTCGATGTTTGTTCAGGCGTTCTTTTTAAGCGGCCGCAATCGCCGCACCAGCCACATTCCCACCGATCTCCATATATCTTAACCGGCCCGCTCCCACACCACGGACAGCGCATATCATTTCACTCCTTTTGATCTCAAAAGCAACTTGACGTCACCGTCTTCAACTTATTTCATCTCATTCGTTCCAAGCTTGCTCTTGCAGCTTCATAGCCTATTTCCTTTTGAATTCATAGATTTTCGAACGCCCCCAGAATTGTATCCCAAAGTGGCTGCACATTTTCTTTATCAAGCTCACATATCCATCATCCGCCAAAGGATGTACCATCACTCTCTCAACAAAATCTGAAATATCTCCAATCGGTAAATACACGATTCCCTGTCCAAGTCTATGGGGAACGTCATAAAAAGAAGCTCCTACAAGCCGCATTTCATTTTCATATTGAAAACATTTACGTTTATGGCGAAGCAGTTCATCACAGTCACGAAAGATCACTCCACCATCATCATCAAATTCACAAATTTCAAGCAGAGAATCTACCTGCGTATTTTTTAAATCGTAACGAACGCGAAAAACAGAGAGATATTCAGGTGAAAGTGCTTGAAGCTTATCAACTGATGTGCGAATCATAACCGCGTTATTCTGATAACCATAGGCATTCCACATTACTTCAGCATCTTTGCTGCGCGAAAAGCACAGGCAATACGACTCGTCCAGGATATCTTTTACCACGTCACGAAACACATTAAAAAATCTTTCAAAAGGAATGCCATGATCGTCAAACAACAATCTGTACTTTTCCTGATTTTTCCCATCAAGTAATTCTCGAATCGCATATGTCTCGTACTGATCAGGCCATTTTGCCGGGTTTACAAGTGCCAGTTCCTGAGTAAAAAGGAGTTCTGCAAATCGCCTGAATGACATGTAGCGGTATACTTTCATTTGATTTTTTCCTGCCATTCCAGATCATCCTCACCCGCTTGGAAATCTCAAGCACCTTATTGAGCCGCACAGCAGCTTCTTTATTATTGTAGCACAAAACCTTGAACAATTCAGCAGTTCCTCCCGACTATTCTCAGAAAAGCTTCAAGAAATCAAGCTATGTTTAACATATACAAACATAAAAGCGGAGCCGCTGAATGCGATGCGGCTCCGCTTTCGTGCAAAAGCTGGGATTTATTTGTGCTGATAACTGCGCATCAGGAATACGGCGTTCTGTGCTCTGGTGCAGGTGCCGTTAGGATCAAACTTTCCATTGCCGACGCCGGTGGTAATACCGTGCTCCACCGCCCAGGCCACAGCCTGCGCATAGTAGCTGTCTGCCGCTACGTCGACGAAAATGTTTTCACCCTGCGCCGCAGGCGAACCGGCAGAACGCCACAGCATCGTAACCATCTGTGCGCGGGTGATGGTCCCATTGGGATCCGTGCCATCAGAAATGCCTTTGGCCATAGACCATGTCTGCGCCTTTTCATACCAAGTAGCGCCGCCGGTGAGGTCGGCACCATCTTGCCGCGCCAGAATCGTCCAGAGCTGAGCGCGGGTGGTAGAGGCATCGGGGGCATACAGCGTTGAACTCACACCGTTCACCAGTCCGCGGGCACTGACGAAGTCAATGGCATCCTTTGCCCAATGATCTGTGATGTCGATGAAATTCTTGGAGTTATCGATGATCTTCACCGTGGTATTTCCATCCACGGTAAGCTGCACACCGTCCTTGGTGGGGATGGAGTCTTTCACTATCTCCTCGGTGCCATCTTCATGCACAATGACCGCCACCGTGCCAGAATTGACGTCCTCAACGGGGATCTCAATCTTTGTCTCACCCGCGTTCTTTGGCAGCTCGATCTTGATGGTGGGGGCAGAGCCGGATTTCTCGCCCGCCTTGACCTCGGTGGGGACCTTGACGGCTTCACCGGACTTTTCCGCATCCTCGACCGCCTTGGTACTGATCTTGGCGTCAGCTTCGGTCTTTCCATCTGCATCGGTCTTTACCGTACCGGCAGAGCCGTTGGCAGTCTTGCTTTCAGTCACTGTGCTGCCGTCCGGCTTCGTCTCGGTCCTGATGGTAGATCCATCCGCGGTTGTAGTCGTTTCCACGACTGTGCCGTCTGCCTTGGTCTCCGTCTTGGTAGTGGAGCCGTCGGGGTCGGTGGTAGTTTCGGTATTCGTGGCCGCAGAAACGCTGGAGGACGAACGTTTGTAGACGATCAGCATGCCGTCTACATAAGTGATCACATAGTTATCGTTTGCCAGTGTGCCGCTGATTTTGATAGCCGTGCTGCCTGCCTTGGTCATGTCAGGGGTACCGTCATAGGTCAGTGTGACAGCGCCTTCCAGCGTGTCCGTACCGTACATTTCAGAAACGGTATAGTCCGTATCCTTGACAGGCTCAGCGGGCAGGGCGGGCACTGTGCCCTTCACATAGGCACGCTTGTCCTTGGCTGTGACGGTAACGGCCGCCCGCTTGACTGTCACTTCCACGCTCTGCGGGGCAGTGTTGTTGTGGTTGGCATCGCCAACGACCTTGTAGTAGAC
>CAKTGW010000068.1 GCA_934561725.1 uncultured Oscillospiraceae bacterium | reverse complement strand
GGTCCACTCCGCACTGATGTTTGCCGACGTCACTGTAGAAAGCGTCCTCACCTCCCGGGTGGATGTAGCCGCCATTAACGTTGCAGATTCCCAAGCGGATATTCTCGCCAAGATCAAGGAAGAAAAGCACAGCCGCCTGCCCGTTTACCGTGACAGTATTGACAATATCATCGGCATCCTTCAGATACGGAAATATATCAAGGCCTATCTGCGCGAAGGCCCGGAGCTGGATATTACCTCTCTGTTGGACGAAGCCTATTTCGTTCACCAGAGCACCAATATCGACGAACTGCTGCCGGCCATGAGCCGCCATAAAATGAACATGGCCATTGTAACAGACAACTACGGCGGCACACTGGGCATTGTCACAGTCGAGGATATTCTGGAAGAGCTGGTAGGCGATATATGGGATGAGGATGACGATGTTGTTGAATCCTTCCGTCCCCTGCCAGACGGAAGTGTGGAGATAGACGCCGAGACCAGCATTGAGGATGCCTTTGAATACCTCCACTTTTCTGACCCCGAGGATACGGAATGGAACCACAAGCTTATGGGCGAATGGGCCTATGAGCAGTTCGACCTGCTCCCCAACGAGGGTGACTCCTTCACCTATCACGGTGCAAAATTCACCATTTCCCGTATGTCCAATCATCGCATTCTGAAAATTACGGTCACGCTGCCCAAGGCAGAAGCTCCGCAGGAAGGAGGCGATGAGAAATGATTTGGTATGCCATTCTTCTCGTACTCATCGCTCTGTCCGCCTTCTTTTCCGCCGCCGAGATGGCCTTCTCCTCCGCTAACCGCATCCGCATAGAAAACCTGATGGAAGCCGGAGACCGGCGCGCCCGGGCCGCCTATTATATCACGGAGCACTTTGACGACGCGCTCAGCGCCATCCTCATCGGCAACAATCTGGTGAATATCGCGTCGTCCTCTATTGCCACTATTGTGGCGATCCTCATTGCCGGCGAACAGTACACGGCCGTGGCCACAGCGATCATCACGGTACTCATCATCATCTTTGGTGAGACCATGCCGAAGATCCTCGCCAAGAAAAACGCCAACCGTTTTTCCCTGTCCATTGCCTATATCATCCGCGCATTGACCTGGCTGCTCCGTCCCGTTGTGGCGCTGGTCGTATGGCTGATCAGCCTGATCACCCGCCATATGGGCGAGGCTCCTGCCGAAGACGAGGACGCCGCCGTGGAAGAGCTCCAATCCATCATAGAGACCGTTGAGGATGAGGGCGTGATCGACGAGGACCGCTCTGAGCTGCTGCAAAAGGCTCTGGATTTCTCCGATGTTTCCGCCAGCGAGGTCATGACCGCCCGCGTGGATATGCTGGCCATCGACATAGACGATGACCCCAGTAAGATCTTCTCCGTCATTGAGGACGCCCCCTATTCCCGGCTTCCCGTTTTTGAAGGCAGTGTTGACAACTTCATTGGTGTTCTGTATCTGAACCATTACTTCAAAGCCCGGGTAGACGGCGGCGATGTGGACATCCGCAGCATCATGATCGCTCCCTGCTATGTTTACAAGACCATGAAGCTCCCCGCTGTTCTGGGGGAACTCAAGCGCAAAAAGACGCATATGGCCGTCGTCACCGATGAATACGGCGGCAGCATGGGCATCATCACCATGGAGGATGTGCTGGAACAGCTGGTCGGTGAGATCTGGGACGAAACGGACGAGATCGAATCCGATGTTGTTGAGACGGCCGCCGGTGAATATGAGCTGGACGGCGATCTGAGCATCAGCGACTTCCTTGAGCTCATGCAGTGGGATGAGGAAAGCTTCGATACAGACAGCGCCACGATCGGCGGCTGGTGTATAGAAATGCTTGGGCATTTTCCTGTAGACGGTGAGTCCTTCAATTATGAAAACCTCACTGTTACCATCACAAAAATGGACGGTCTGCGCGTTGACCGTCTGACTGTCCGGGTCAATCCTCCGGCAGAAAACAAATAAAGCCAAACCGGACGGCCATAAAGCCGTCCGGTTTTTCATGCGCCCTCCGAAATTATGTAAACTATATTATGTAAGCTTATAATTCATATTTTCTCCATGACTTTTTCATTGATCTGTGGTACACTGAAACGGTATTTCTGTACAGGCAGGTTTTCTACATGAAAAAGCACTCCTTAAAGCATATTCTTCTCCGTCTGACGGCATTGCTTCTGGCGGCCGGGCTGCTGCTTACCGCCGCAGTCATCGGCCTGAACCTGTATATCTGCCGCAGCGCTTCGTCCTATATTCTCACACCGGAGCAAGCCGCCCAAACCGAGGACGCCGACTGCATTCTTGTACTCGGCTGTGCCGTCTGGGCCAACAACACGCCAAGCCCCATGCTTGCCGACCGCCTGACCCGTGCTGTGGAGCTCTATGACGCCGGTGCGGCGCCTAAAATCATCGTCAGCGGCGACCATGGGCGCGAATACTACGATGAGGTCAATGTCATGCGCAGCTGGTGTCTGGATAACGGCGTCCCCTCCGAGGATCTCTTCATGGATCACGCGGGTTTTTCCACCTATGAAAGCGTCTATCGCGCCAGAGATATCTTTGCCTGCCGCAAGGTCATCATAGTCACTCAGCAGTACCATCTGTACCGCGCCATATATGCCGCCCGCGCCCTGGGGCTGGATGCCTGGGGCGTTGCCTCAGATCTGCGCCCCTATGGTGGCCAGCTTTACAGGGACGGACGCGAGGTGCTGGCCCGGATCAAGGACTTTTTCTATGTTCTGTTCGACGTGCAGCCCACCTGTCTGGGCGATGTTATTCCCGTCTCCGGTGACGGCAATGTCACTGTCGGCTGAACACACATCGGCCCCGGAAGTCTGATCGGCTTCCGGGGCTTTTTTCATATGGTCAGACTGCCGTTCTCATCTTCCAGCAGAATCAGGATCTTTTCCTGCTGTCCGCTTTCGGCGTTGACATAGATGATATATTCTCCGCCGTTGGTATCTGCGCATACGAATTCATAGCAGAGCTTCTCATATTTGCCCGCTGTAGGGATCAGCGCCAGCCGGCAGCTGTCCACCATCAGTTCTCCCACCTGCTTCTGCGCCTCTGCCCGCTCCACCCGGACCTGGGGCATGCTGCGCATGGTATGGGATGAAATATACCCTGCGCTCTCAAAGCCCACGACCATGCCGCTGTCCAGCGCCACAGAAACCTTGATCAAATCCGGGTAGCAGATCACATCGTCCTGCTGATAGGCAAAGTTGATCGTACAGATATTCTCCTGGATCATATGATAGCTCTCCGCCATGTCCTCATAGCCCCGCTCTGTCAAAAATCTTCTGGCAATCGCGCCGGCCTCTTTTGCTCCCATGGCAGCCTTTTCCGGCCGATAGGCGCTCAGAAAATTCATGACCCGGCCGCCCTGCTCCGTCACCTCTACAGTTATATCCCCCGCGGTGAAATAATAGCATGGGATCTGGCTTCCGGATTTTCCAAGGCTTTGCAGTTCAGCCTCCTTCAAGTTCAAAAACACGGCGGCAGATTTTTTCGCTTCAGCCTCAGATACGCGCACTTCTCCCTCCAGAAGGCGCGGAGAGGCGTCCTTGATATGCTCGGAGAAGGGACCGTCATAGATCAGAGACGGGATCTCCGGAAATTCTTCCTCGATCAGCCGCATACTGTCCCCCAGCGTCTCACCCACTGCGCGCTCTTCGGCCTCATCCATCCGGGATGCCGCCAGACGCAACTTGTCCATACTGATACCGCCCTCTGCGATCTGAGTCTGAAGAGTTCGGAAATTCTCTGCCAATGCTGATGCCGTCTGTGACAGCTCGTGCAGATTTTCTTCCTCCTCTGCTGTGTAGGCCCTTCCGCTTCTGGAAAGGCTGTATGCATAATCTCCCACCCGGCTGATAAAAGCCGCTGTTTTCTCCAGCTCCTGGGTAGAAAAAGGCAGAGAGCCCAGAGACATCTGGGCCGTCATGGCCTTGCCGAACACCTCTGTGCACACAGCACTGATGACTGTGGGGCTCCGGGCATAGAGACTCTTCTGCAGGGCCGTATCCAGCTCAGAAATTCCTGTGACCAGCTCCGCAAAAGCGTGATGATGGCTCAGCGCCAACGCATTCTCCAGAGCCTCTGCCCGGCGGTAGCTGCTCCAGGCCAGCACAGAGCTTACGGCCAGTGCCAGAACAAGAACAGATATGATCAGAACTGCTGTTTTTTTCTTCATCATAACAAAACACCCTTTCAGAGTCAGTATGGCTCGAAAGGGTGTTTTTCATTTTATCTTTTTTCAGAAAATTCTGGAAAACCGCCGGTCATGAACCTCAGGCCAGCTTTTCCAGGCCAAACCGCAGGCGGCGGAGGCACTCCTCCCGGCCCAGAATGCGGCAGATCTCCACAGCACCGCCGGGGGTAACTGCCTGTCCGGCAGCGGCAATACGCACCGGCCACATGAGCTTGGCATTTTTTACTTCCTTCTCCGCGGCAATTCCGGTAAAGACCTCCAGAATGGCTTCATCTGTCCACTGGGGCAGTGCCTCCAGCTCCGGGATCACGCACTGGAGCATTTCCTTGGCAGATTCTCGGTCGGACTTGGACTTTTTATGCACAAACAGCTCGGCATCATACTCCGGCAGAGACGCAAAGAACCCAATTTTTTCCGGGATCTCACTGAGCTTCTCGCAGCGGGGCTGCAGCAGGGCCGCCAGCGCATCGGCATCGATTGTCTCGTCCGGAATGGCGCTGCGGATATAGGGCCGTGCGATCTCCGCAAATGCAGCGCTGTCCATAGCCCGCAGATAATTAGCATTAAAATAATCCAGCTTGGCCATATCGAAAATGGCCGGGGACTTGGAAATACCGGAAATATCAAAGGCCTGCACCAGCTCATCCAGAGTAAAGAACTCCTTCTCTGCGATCTCTCCCTTGGGAGACCAGCCCAGAAGAGCCACATAGTTCAGGATCGCCTCGGTCACATAGCCCATAGCCCGCAGGTCCTCATAGGAAGGATCACCGTGGCGCTTGGACATCTTATGCTGTGCATCGCGCATGACCGGAGAGCAGTGAACATAGGTGGGAATTTCCCAGCCGAAGCCCTCATACAGCAGATTATACTTGGGCGCACTGGACAGGTATTCGCTGCCCCGCACCACATGGGTAATGCCCATCAGGTGGTCATCCACAACATTGGCAAAATTATATGTGGGCATGCCGTCCCGCTTGATCAGCACCTGATCGTCCAGGGTCTTGTTTTCCACCGTGATATCACCGAAAGAGGCGTCAGAAAACGTAGTCGTTCCTTCAGTGGGGATTTTCTGGCGGATCACATAGGGCTTTCCGGCCGCCAGATTGGCAGCCACCTCTTCCGCGCTCAGGCAGCGGCAGGGATCTGCCGCGCGGTCAAACTCACCGGAGTCCTCCTCAGACTCAGACTTCTCACAGAAGCAGTAATAGGCATGTCCGCGCTCGACCAGAAGCTCTGCATATTTTCCATACAGCTCCCGGCGCTGGGTCTGGATATACGGGCCCACAGGGCCGCCCACATCCGGTCCCTCATCGTGATTCAGTCCGCACTCGGCCATGGTGCGATAGATCAGCTCGGCCGCGCCCTCTACCTGTCTGGACTGATCTGTATCCTCCAGGCGGAAAATAAACGTACCGCCGGCCTTACGGGCGATCAGCCATGTATACAGGGCCGTGCGCAGGTTGCCCACGTGCATATATCCCGTGGGGCTGGGAGCAAAGCGGGTACGCACCTTTCCCTTGGGAATGCGCGCTTCCATCTCCTCAAACCATTTTGTATCTATGCTCATTTGTATCTCCCTTCGGGTGATGTAAATTCTGTTATCTGATTATATTCTCTGCATACCTCTCTTGTCAAGCCGGGCCCCGTCCGGCTCTGTTTACCTTAAATTTAACCGATGATCGATACAAATCACATCGGTTACAGTTGTAATCCGCCCTCTTTCGTGCTAAAATAAGTTGATTGACTATACATATATTCTCATCAAGGAGTGACATAGATGATTTCCGAAAAAATGATGCGGCTTGCCCAGGGAAACAGCGCCATCCGCGCCATGTTCGAAGAGGGCAACCGGCTGGCTGCGCTCTATGGCCGCGAAAATGTATATGATTTCAGTCTCGGCAATCCGAACTTCCCCGCTCCCGCTCAGGTCAAGGAAGCAATTTATGATATTCTGGAAAATGAAGAGAGCACGATGGTGCATGGCTACATGTCCAACGCCGGCTATGAGGATGTGCGCACAGCCATTGCCGACTCCCTCAACCGCCGCTTTGGTACGGACTATACCGCCGGAAATATCATCATGACTGTCGGCGCCGCCTCCGGACTGAATATCATTTTGAAGACGCTGCTCAACCCCGGGGATCAGGTCATGGCCATCGCTCCCTACTTTGTAGAGTACGGCAACTATGTCCGCAATTACGACGGTGAGCTGGTCATTGTCCCCCCGACCACGGCAGATTTCCAGCCCGATCCCAAGGAGGTCGCCAGCCGGTTCACCGCCACGCTCAATGAGCAGCACTTGGAGCGCCATACGCTTGTTTTTCTTCTTTGATTCACGGTCCTCT
>CAKTGW010000067.1 GCA_934561725.1 uncultured Oscillospiraceae bacterium | reverse complement strand
GTTGATAAGGGTATCACGGCGGGCACATCTAAAACGACCTTTTCCCCGAATAGCACCTGCACCACGGCGCAGATTTTGACTTTCCTCTGGCGCTCACAGGGTTCGCCCGAACCGACCAGCAAGGCGAACACATTCACGGACATTCAGGAAAGCGACTATTTTTATAAGGCCGCGCTGTGGGCGAAAGAGAAGAATATCGTTTCCAGAGATAGCACTGTTTTCAATGGAAACACCCCTTGTACTCGCAGTTCGGCGGTTCTTTATATCTGGCGTGCGACAGGCTTCCCCGCTGCCACAAAAGCCAGCAGTTTTACCGATGTAGCTGCTACCACGATTTATGCGCCTGCTGTTGATTGGGCGGTTGAACAGGGTGTGACGAGCGGCACAAGCAAAACGACTTTCTCCCCCGATACCACTTGCACCCGCGCCCAGATTGTGACCTTCCTGTATCGAGCATTTTCTAAATAAGCCTTTATTGTTTCAGAGGCGGTCAGAGTATTTATTCTGACCGCCTCGTTTTATGCTATATTCGTGTTGACTATTTAACTCGCATATTGTATCATAATAAAACAAGAAAGGAGTGTTGACTATGCAAGAGGTAGCGCAGCGGCTTAAATCTCTACGGGAAAGTGTCGGCTTGTCACAGGCTAAATTGGCCGCGCTGATGGGCGCAACACAGGCCAGTGTGAACCGCTATGAAAACGGACAGTCCTCCCCGCCGCTAAAGATTTTGCGGTGGTATGCCGATTTCTTTGATGTTTCTTTGGATTATATCTTTGCCAGAACGGAGCAGCCAGAGGGAAAGCTATACGAGCATAAGCCGAAAGTGGTGGAAGCCATTACACAGGACAACAAGGAACTACGGCAGTTTGTCGATATGTGCTTTGACCCGGCTTCTCCGGTCAGTGAAAAATTACGGGAAACACTAACAAAGCTGTTGGAAGAACAGCGAAAATAAGGCGGGAGTTTCCCCTTGCGGAGAATATTCAAAAGATCTCCGCCCGTCAAGGTTAAAATGAACTGGCTGCGCCAGACCTTGACAAACGGAGATTTTTGAATGGCAGGACATCAAGGGAAACGCCCACCAGTGAGGCGGGCAAGCCACCCACAGAGTAACGAAAGGTTGTGCAAATATGAAAGCTGTGATTTACGCCCGCTATTCTTCCGACAGTCAGCGTGAGGAAAGCATAGAGGGGCAGCTTCGGGAGTGCAAGGAATACGCCGAGCGCAACGGCATAACGGTGTTAAGCACTTATATTGACCGCGCATTGTCTGCGAAAACAGATAACCGCCCGGATTTCCAACGCATGATTAAGGACAGCGCAAACGGCCTGTTTGATATTGTCCTTGTTTGGAAGTTGGACAGGTTCGCCAGAAATCGCTATGACAGCGCCCACTACAAAGCCATTTTGAAGAAAAACGGCGTTAAGGTGGTATCGGCAAAAGAGGCTATCGCAGAGGACAGCACTGGTATTTTGCTAGAAAGTCTGTTAGAGGGGTACGCCGAGTTTTATTCCGTTGAACTGTCCGAGAAGATACACCGAGGGCAGAAAGAAAACGCCCTAAAGGGGTTGAACAACGGCGGCGGTATTCCGTTGGGGTATGTGTTGGGAAGTGATAAACGGTTGGCGGTTGACCCTATGACCGCGCCTGTGGTGTTGGAGATTTTCACCCGCTATGCCGATGGCGAAACCGTCCGCGCTATCGTGGAATCTCTCAATGAGAGAGGGTTACAGACCAAGCACAACAAGCCGTACAGTTTAGGCAGCTTCAACGCCATCTTGAAAAACAGAAAGTACATAGGCGAGTATAGGTATCAAGATGTAGTTATCCCCGGCGGCGTTCCCGCCATTGTTCCGCAGGAACTATTTGACCGGGTACAAGCACGAATAGAACGGAACAAACGCGCCCCGGCTATGAGCAAAGCGGATGAAGCCTTTTTGCTGACAACGAAACTGTTTTGCGGCAAGTGTGGGCGGCTGATGGTAGGTGAAAGCGGTACAAGCCATACCGGGAAGAAGCACTACTATTACAAGTGCGGAAGCGTAAAGCGGAAAACCGGCTGCACCAAAAAAGCGGTAAAAAAGGACTGGATAGAAAATCTGGTGGTCGAGCGTACCATGCAAATGATATTTGATGATACAACGCTTGACGCAATCGCAAGTATGGTGCTTGATGTGCAAGCGCGAGAAAATACCTCTCTGCCTGTTCTAAAGGCACAGCTAGCGCAGACCGAGCAAGGCATACAAAATATGTTGAACGCCATTCAGCAAGGAATTTTCACCGTGTCCACAAAACAGCGGTTGGAGGAACTGGAAGCCACCAAGGAGCGGCTAACGGTCAGCATCTTACAGGAAGAACTGCAAAAGCCGCATCTTAGCAAAGAACAGATTTTATTTTTCCTGCAACGCTTCCGCGTCATTGATACCACCAAGCAGGAGCAACGGCAACGCTTGATTGATAGCTTTGTCAACGCGGTTTATGTGTACGATGATAAAATCATTCTGACCTTTAACTATCAAGACGGAACGGAAACAATTACTTTGGACGATATAAACGGTTCGGATTTGGAAGCAGGCGCTCCACCAAAAGCGAAAAGCCTTGAAAACACTACGTTTTCAAGGCTTTTTCTTTTTTCTAAATGCCAATCAGAAGCCCGATAAAACGGCGAAAGCGCACAAAAAAGCGCACAGCTGGTCATTCGTCGATATATTCCGCGATGTCCTCCAGTCCGCAATGCAGAATTTTGCACAACTGACTGAGCGTATATGTGCTGACGTTTCCATTTTTCCGCAGACGGTCCAGCTGGCCGGTGCTGATTTTGTAATCTTTAATCAGTTTATATTGTGAGATCCCCTGTGTACGCATGGTTTCCCACAGCTTGTCAAATACAATCATATAAACTCCCTCAATGGCTTTTACGATAATCGTATTTGCTTGCCCTCCAATTGACAATTGCCCGTATTCGGGCTATACTGAATAAAGCTACGGAACAAAAATTTGAGGGGAGTCGTGTGAGATGAAGAGAATACTGTCCGGCATACTTGCTGTTGTCCTGCTGTTTTCGCTGGCGCCTGCTGCGTTTGCAGCCAGCGATGAAGCAGATACGGCGGCGCAGGCCCTGTATGAGCTGGGGTTGTTTCAGGGGGTCGGAAAAAATTCGGCCGGTGAGCCGGATTTTGACCTGGATCGGATACCGAACAGACATGAAGCGGTGACCATGCTTGTCCGTCTGCTTGGCAAGGAGCAGGAGGCAAAGCAGGGGACATGGACAATACCTTTTACGGATGTTGCCGAGTGGGCCAGACCGTATGTGGGCTATGCTTTTGCAAACGGACTGGTTGCGGGAACTTCAGAGACGACCTACAGCGGCGATGCGGCGGTAACTGCGTCTCAATATCTGACTTTGGTGCTGCGGGCTCTTGGCTATGAGAGCGGAACAGATTTCCAATGGGATAAGGCCTGGGAGCTGACAGATCAAATCGGTTTGACGGATGGACAGTATGATAGAAATGATGTGCCGTTCCTGCGCGGGGATGTGGCCATTGTTTCGAATAATGCGTTGGCTGCGTCTATAAAGGGCAGTGTGCAGCACCTGGCCGATTCTCTTGGATTGACTGTGCCGGAGACGCTGAGCGCGGACAACTGCGAGATCAATCTTCTCTATATAGAGATCATGCAGGCCTGGCGCGCGGCGCTTTTGGATTTGCGGGATGGATTTACTCTGATAGCGCAGTCGGCTGAGACAGCGCAGCTGGGTGCGTATACCAGTGCATCTTATTATGCGCGGCAGGCACAGAGTAAATTCACGTCCTCTCGAGATCATGCGCAGGAAGCGGTTCGGCTGTGCGGCAGTCTGGACAGCACGGCAAAGGCAAAAAGCGCGGTAACAGACTTTATCGATGCATTTTATCCTGAAATTCTTGCTTATCAGATCGTCGATGGGGATTCTGCCAATCTTATGAAGTTTATGCAATTGGGAATAAAAAAATCCGAACAGCAGAACGCCCTTGTTGATGCAGTGAATCAAGCCATGCTGGTATGGACTGAGCCATATATGAACTGAAAGAGAGGATGACAGGATGAAAAAAACAGTTTCTTTTTTACTTATTCTTACATTGTGCGTTTTTCTGGTGGGATGCGGAAAAAGCGAGGATGTTATCAGTACAGAGGAAGCAATCACGGCTATAGGGGAGGTCGACAAGACTTCTCTGGACAGTATTGAGAATGCGGAAGTGCTGTATGCGCAGCTTGAGGAGAAAGAGAAGCGAAAGGTTGAAAATTCTGATGCACTTGAAGCGGCGCGGCAGGCGTACGATCAGCTTATCGCCGCAGATGTGATCGCGCAGATCGATGCGCTTGAGGACGACAGCGATGAAATAGAGAATGCGATCGGTGCATATGAGGCCCTGACGGATGGGCAAAAGAAATTTGTAAGCAATTATGATGTCCTCAAAGCGGCAAAGGAGGCAGATGATGCCAGAAAAATAGCTCAGGCAGAGGAACTGATCGGCAAGCTGCGGTATGATGGGACAGAGGCGCCGGATGAAGCGCTTGAAGCAGCAGTCGCAGAGGCACAGAAGGCCTATGACAGTTTGGACGAGAAATTGCAGATGCAGGTGCGCAATGCTGATGAACTGGAGCGGATATCCGCTGCAATATCGCAGTATCGTATTGCTGAAGCGCAAGCGGCGATCGATGAGGCGGTCGCTTCTGATTCTGGCTACAGTGAAGCGGAAAAGCTGTATCAGGCACTCTCTGCCGAGCAGCAAGAGAAAATAAAAGACTATGATGTCTTTCAGGAGAGCTACACAGCCTATAAGAACAGGCCGCCAATCGAGCTGACAAGCTACGTCCTTAAGCGCAACAGCATTGGACAGCCGGAGCTGTATGTCAAAGTGCAAAATACATCCGGAGAGATCATAAAGACTTTCTCGCTGACGGTGTTTGCGTTTGATGAGGACGGTGTTCCGGTGACAACGTACTTTAATCACTATGCAAAGAATCTGAATTATTCAGATGCAGTAAAGCCCGGAGAGTTTACCAAGTCCAACAGCTACTGGCAGTTGTATGGGGAGTACAATGGAATGAAGCAGATTGTAGTTATATTGAACACAGTGGAATTTTTTGACGGCAGTACATGGGAAAACAGTGAGTATGGAACGCTTTACAGTAAATATGACCAACAGCTGCTGGAGGAAAATGACTCCCACATTCTGCCGCGCGGCTGATGCCGCCAATGTAAAAAGGGCCGCAGATTAAAAAATCTGCGGCCCTTTTGTACATTCTGATGCAAAAACGGCCCATGCACAGAACATAGGTGAAAAAACACGGAGGACATGAGTAAGCCCCGGCCTTTTTTAGCCGGGGCTTGGTGTTTTATTGAAGCTGTTCCTCGGAAGCATGCCGGCGTGCCGGGTGACAGCAGATCAGAGCAATGAAAATCAGTACGGCGGTGGTTGCCAGGCTGACCGGATAAGCAGCCATGATCGTATGGAAGGAGGGAGACATAGGGAATACAAAACGGATCCAGGCAATACGTACGCCGCATACGCCAAAAATGGTGAGTATGGCCGGCGCCAGCGAGATGCAGAAGCCGCGGAGATAGCCGGACATCACTTCATAGAGCATGGAGAAGGTGTAGGCAGAGAAGATCATGACCAGACGGGTATAGCCCAGCTCTATAACCTGCGGATCGTTGTTGAAGATGGCCAGCAAATGCCGTCCGGCCAACAGAGCCAGCGCTATGGCAGTGGCACTGGCCAGCGCGTCTTCGATCAGGCTGAGAGCCAGTATCCGGCGACAGCGGCGGATCTGGCCGGCGCCGAAGTTTTGTCCCACAAAGGTGGTGCAGGCCTGACTGAAGGAGTTGAGTACGTAATAAGCAAAGACCTCAATATTATACGCTGCGCTGGAAGCCGCCATGACCTCTTTGCCCAGACTGTTGATAGCGGCCTGGATGACAATATTGGACAGCGCAAAGACTGAGCTTTGAACGCCGGCGGGCAGACCGATTTTGATGATCTGCGCAAGACTTTTCCAATCGATCCTCAGCTGGTGTACATCCAAATGGATATACTGGTCTGAATGCCGCAGCCGGTAAAACAGCAGTCCGGCGCTGACAGCTGTTGCCAGAACTGTGGCGATAGCCACACCGTTTACGGTCATATGCAAAACGGCTACAAAAAACAGGTTCAGCAGAACATTCAGCACGCCGGAGAAAAGCAGGGCCAGAAGAGGTACCTTTGTGTCGCCAATGCTGCGGAAAATGGCGGCTTCAAAATTGTACAGCAGGATCACGGGCATACCCAGCAGATAAATGCGCAGGTACAGCAGTGCCTGAGGAAATACGTCTTCCGGTGTGTTCAGGGCACGGAGCACGCCTGCGGCGGCAAGCTCACCAAGGATCGTTACCAATACGCCGCCCACCAGTGAGAGTACCACAGAGGTATGCACGGCTTTCTGCACAGCGGCACGGTCATTCCGGCCGATGGCGTTGGCGATGACCACATTGGCGCCCAGAGCGATACCGACGAAGAGGTTGACGATCTGCGCGATGATGGCTGTATTGGCGCCGACGGCGGCTACGGC
>CAKTGW010000066.1 GCA_934561725.1 uncultured Oscillospiraceae bacterium | reverse complement strand
GCTGTACCCCGCGGCAGAAATTGACCACTGCCGAGCACAGATAGGCTCCTGTGCCGCCAACAAGGGGCAGCGAGGTATACCGATGCACCTGCGTGCCCACGCGGGCATCGATCCCCACGGAGCAGATATTGACGCCATAGCGGCCGCAGCAGCGGATCAGATCCAGTGGACGCTCCTCCCCATGCACCAGCTCAGCCAGATCGTTCAGCCTCCGGCGCTCTTCTCCAAACATACGGGCAAAATCATTGCCGGTACCGGCAGGGTAGAGTCCCACGGCGACCCGCTCCGTTCCTGCCGCAGCCTGAATGCACTCATTCAGCGTACCGTCGCCGCCCACGGCATAGACTCGCAGAGCGCCGCCTCCGGCAGAGTCGCTGCGGATCTTTCTCTCCGCATCGCCGGGGCCTGTAGTCGTATAGACCTCATAGAAGGCATCCGCGCCAAACAGTGCCGCCGCCTGCTCCCGAATACTCCGGCTGCGGTCTCTGCCGCCAGCCACAGGGTTGACAATAAATAAGTGCTTCATCATCTCAGGCATTATACATATAGAGCTCGCATTTGATCATGCCGTTATAAAGCTTGCGCTTTTTATCTGCCTTTTTGCCGAAATAATGCTCGAATTCCGGATGGCTGGACAAGAGGAACAGCCGCCAGTTTTCCGTTCCCTTCCAGGTCCGGCCAAAGTCCTTATACAGCGCTTCCGCTCCCTGCCGGTCAAGCAGCCGCTCGCCATAAGGCGGATTCGTAACGATCACACCGCCTGCCGTTTTTTCTCCGAAGGTGACTGCATCGGCCTGACGGAACTCGATCAGATCCTCTACATGGGCGCGAGCCGCATTTTTCTGCGAAATTTCTATGGCGACCGGATCGATGTCCGAGGCCAAAATATGGTACTCGCCCCGGAACTCCCGGGCGATCGCGTCCTGCCGCACATTCTGCCAGATCTTTGCAGGGACGCAAGCCCACTTGTCTGCCGAGAAGCTGCGATACAATCCCGGCGCGCGGTTGATCGCCATCAGAGCCGCCTCTATAGCGATCGTGCCGCTGCCGCAGAACGGATCGGCAAAATCGCCCTTTCCGCGATAGCGCGCCAGATCCACCATGGCAGCCGCCAGCGTCTCCCGCAGAGGCGCTGCCAAATGTGCCGGGCGATAGCCGCGCTTGTGCAGGCCTGCGCCGCTGGTATCCAGGCAAAGGCTGACCGTATCCTTCATAATGGAAAACTGGATTTGATAGAGAGCTCCGGTCTCGGCAAACCAGTTCACACCATATTTTTTCTTCAGCCGCTCGACCACAGCCTTTTTGATGATCTTCTGGCAATCCGGCACCGAGTGAAGCTGGGAGTTCAGACTATGCCCCTTTACCGGAAAGGCACCGTCCCGGGGAATAAACATCTCCCACGGGGCAGCCATCGTCCCCTGAAACAGCTCTTCAAAGCTGCGGGCCTCAAAAGCGGCCAGCTCGATCAGCACCCGCTCGCCAAACCGGGAGCGGATATTGGCTTTGGCCATATCCTCTAACTCGCCGGAAAAACGCACCCGTCCATTTTCCGAACGGACATTCTTCAGCTGCATATGCTTCAGTTCATTGGCCAGAGGTCCCTCCAGTCCGAAGAGGCATGGCATGATAAATTCCATCATTTGTTCTCACCGTACTTTCCGGAGCTGATGCCCATGTAAACCAGAATAATATAGATCGCGCAGACCATACCGCAGGCGATCATGATCTTACTGGGCAGAATGGGGACAAAGCGGCCATAACCGTCATGAATATACATGGGCGATACATTATCAAAATAGTCCTCGCCGTTGGCAAAATCGCCGTTATCATCATACCAGGCAAACAGATCCTGCCGTTCCTGCTCGTCGAGCACCCGGACAAAGCCCGTAGCCGTCACCTCTGCGCCTATCTCCGGCTTGCGCTCCAGCACGCAGGTGATCACGCCGTCCTTACATTCCACAGCGCACCAGGTTCCCTGCTCATTGGCGCGGTAAGTCCCCAGCACCTGGCCGGTAACAGACTGGATCGCGCTCTTGCTCAGCTCCGCGCGCTCATCCACGCTGCGCGCACCAAACACCAGCGTAAGCACACTGATGCCGGAGAGATACAGCAGCACCAGCGCCAATATTGCTGCGGCAACCACCCGGCCTACAGCCGCGCGCACCCGCTTATTTTCGATCTGAGGCTTTTTTTCCTGTTGTTGTTTTTTCTTTTTAGACATCTCACACCTCTGTATCCAGAATTGCATCCAGCATGGCGATGCACATAGCCGCTTCCGCTACGGGCAGCGCCCGGGGAACGATGCAGGGATCATGGCGGCCGCGGACACGGAAGTCCACATTTTCCATCGTTTCCAGATTGATGCTCTTCTGCTCTCTGCCGATGCTGGGCGTAGGCCGGAAGGCCAGCCGGGCCACAATAGGCATCCCGTTGCTGAGTCCGCCATTGATCCCGCCGGCATGGTTGGTCTCCGTATAGATCCGTCCCTCCGATACCCGGATCGGATCATTTGCCGCGCTGCCCCGCATCTCGGCAAGCCGGAAGCCTGTACCGAACTCCACACCCTTCACACCGGGAATGGCATAAAACAGCTGCGCCATGCGGCTTTCCAGGCCGCCGAACATAAGGCCGCCGATTCCCGCGGGAACACCGGTACAGGTGACCTCCACCGTACCGCCCACGCTGTCCCCCGCCGCCCGGGCATCCAGGATCTCCTTGCGCATGCTCATGGTCAGCTCTTCGCCCTCATAGCGGCCAATGCGGACGATGCGCCCTTCTACCTCTATTCCCTTCTGTGTCAGGAACTGGCGGCAGATCGCACCGGCTACCACCCATCCGGCTGTCAGACGGCCGCTGAAATGCCCGCCGCCCCGGTAATCGTTCATACCGCGGAAGCGCACCCATGCCGCCAAATCTGCATGGCTGGGGCGGGGGATCCGCGGATCATAGGAGGCTGAATGCTGGTCACTGTTGCGGACGACTGCGGTGATCGGTGCCCCGGTGGTCACGCCATCCAGCAGGCCGCTCATAAAAACAGGGATGTCAGACTCCTTGCGCGGAGTGGATAGTTCACTGCTGCCGGGCGCACGGCGGTCCATCTCTGCCATCAGCGCCTCCTGATCCAGCTTCAGGCCCTGCGGGATCCCATCCAGCACCATACCCACGCCATAGCCGTGGGACTCGCCAAAGACCGTAAATTTCAGTTTTTCTCCAAATGTATTCATATCTCATCTACCTCCGGCAGCTTTATTCCACGCGGATAGCCTGTGCATTCAGGCATGCACCGGTATTCTCATCGATCTCAAACAGGCAGCCCTCCAGCTTGGACGGCCCCTTTCCGGAGCGATAGCGGCTGGGGGCATCCCCCAGAAATTTGCCTATGGACTGTTCAATTTCCACACCCAGAACAGAGTGCACCGCACCGGTCATTCCCAGATCTGTAATATAGCCCGTGCCATGAGGCAGTACCTGGGCATCCGAGGTCTGTACATGGGTATGCGTACCCCATACCGCGCTGACACGGCCATCCAGAAAATATCCCATAGCGCGCTTTTCGCTGGTCGCCTCGGCGTGGAAGTCTACCAGGAACACATCCGCCTGTCCTTCCAGATCATTCAGCAGGTTCTCGATGCACACAAAGGGGTGATCCGTATTGGCATCCAGGCCATAACGCCCCAGAAGATTGATCACGCAGATCCGTCCCTTTGGTGTATCCACCACAGCGCAGCCCGCACCCGGGCACTGAGGTGCAAAATTAGCCGGACGGATCACCCGGGAATTCTCATCCAGATACTCATAAATATCGCGGTAAGCCCAGGTATGGTTGCCCAGCGTGATCACGTCGGCTCCGGCATCAAAAATGCGTTCGCCGTGCCGCGGCGCCATGCCTACAACATTGGCATTCTCACCGTTGACGACCACAAAATCCAGCTCCAGACTCTCGCGCAGAGAACGCAGCTTTTTTTCCAGAAACTCCAGTCCCGGTGCGCCGGCCACATCGCCTACTGCTAAAATTTTCATATCAATAGAACCTTTCTTCTCAGGATAGCCCATCCGTTCACGCATACCGCGCAAAAAGCGGCAATCATTGGTATTATAGCACGCCTACTCCGGAAATTCCATAGTACATCTAAATTGTCCGCCTCTGAAATGAAAAAAGGCTCCCCTTGAAAGCAAGAGGAACCGTACCCTCGGCAGACAAGGGTATTTCTAATCGGACTCAAAAAAATAAAAAACGGCGTTTTGCCTGTTTTTGTGCAAAAAACGCCGTTGCGCAGAGCAGGGGTGAAATTATTCTAAAGGAGGATACGCAAATGGCAAGCAATTACACGCCGCGGCTTGGCCTGAGCCACTGGGCCGGGCAGGACACACTGACCATGGCGGAATTCAACCAGAATCATCAGCGTCTGGAGGAGCGGCTGGGCTATCTGGCCGCCGAGCCTCTGCTGGAGACCACATTGGCCGAGGATGCCGCCACCATCGCACTTTCCATGGAGGGCATCGACTGGAGCCGCTACAGCTATGTGTATATGGATACGCTCTTTGCCGCCAGCACAGACCGCGTTCTGATGCGGGCCAACGGGTCTTCGTCCGCCAGCGCCCATTCTACCTATGTTTACGCCAACCGGGACAGCCTGTATCACACCACCGGCCTGCTGGCCACACTTCACGGGCAGAAGAAAAGCCGGGTGCGCTTTAACGTGCTGGGTGAGGCTGAGTGGCCGGTACATCTGACTTTTTTGCAGCCGAGCTACCCTGTGGGCTGGGGTATATTCACAAATGTGACCTATTCCGCGCTGTCCACACTGAATTTTGTACCGGCCAGTGACTCCGGCTCGATCTCTGCCGGAAGCAAAATCAGGCTTTGGGGGGTGAGAGGATGACTGTTGAGGTTCTTGTGATCGAGCCGGACGGCTCTCAGCATATTGAACTGCAGGAGCTGCCCGACAACTGGTTTGACGCGCCGGCAGCTCCTACCGAAGAAGACCGCTGAGCACTTCCTCCGGTGTATCTGCGATCTTCGCCCCCGGCAGAGCCTCCAGCCGTTCCCGGCTGCGGTAGCCCCAGGACACCAGTATGCAGTGGCATCCGGCGGCAGCGGCAGTCGCATGATCCACCTCAGAATCGCCAATATATGCGCATTCCTCCGGCCGGACGCCCAGCCGGGCACAGGCAGCCAAAACCATATCCGGAGCCGGCTTGCGGCGGCAGGCGCTGCTTTCTCCGATCGCCACATCCACCCGGAACCACGCCCGGTTCAGCACCTGCACATCGCCGTCGGGCTTATTGGATACGATCGCCGTGCCGATATTGCGGCTGCGAAGCGCCTCAAGCAGCTCTGGTATGCCGTCATAGGGACGTGTATCTATCTGACTGTTTTGGCTGTAGTGTTCACGAAAAATGCGTATTGCCCGGGACTGTATTTCTGCGGGCGTCCCCTCCGGCAGTGCACAGCGAACCAGGTTCTCTATGCCGTTGCCTATATATGACCGGATCTGCTCAAAGCTCCGCTCCGGGAAGCCCAGTGTACGCATGGCAAAATTCACGCTTCTGGCCAAATCCGGCAGCGTATAGAGCAGCGTACCGTCCAAATCAAAAATTGCAGCTTGCAGCATGGCTCTCTCCTCAGATCAGATGGGTAAAAAACGGTGCAATGATCACGGTGAGCACGCCGGTAACGGCAATGGCAAGTCCGCTCATAGCGCCCTCCGCCTCGCCCATCTCCATAGCCTTGGCTGTGCCGATGGCGTGGGCAGAGGCGCCCATTGCCAGTCCCCGGGACATGGGCCAGCGCACCCGCAGCAGGCTGAACATGATCTCTCCGGCCACATTGCCGGTGATTCCCGTAAACAGAATGACCAGCACAGTGATCGAACTGATGCCGCCGTATTCCTCGCACAGAGCCAGTCCGATCGGCGTGGTGATGCTCTTCGGCAGCATAGATACATATTCCTCATGCCCCATTCCCAGGAGCAGGCTCAGTCCAAAGACCACAGCCATATTGATCAGCACACCGCAGACGATACTGCCCAGCACGGCCGCCAGATTGCGGCGCAGCATATCCAGCTTGCGGTAAAGAGGCACGGCCAGGCAGACCGTAGCCGGCGTCATCAGCACATTCAGGTGCTGGGCGGAGTTATTATACTCCGCATAGCTGATGTTCAAAAGCTTCAGGCTGCCGATCACCAGCAGTGTTGCGATCAGAAAGGGGTTGAAGATCGGCCACTTGAGCTTGGCCTTGATCCAGCTGGCCATTTCAAAGCAGAGGACCGAGAGCGCTATACCGAAAAAGGCGCTGCTGCGCAGGACTTCACATACTTCGCTCACTGCTCTTCCCCACCCTTCCGGTCAATGATCAGGTCGCTCACCTTGGCCGTAACGCCCATGACCGCCAGCGTAGAGACCACGCTTATCGCCAGCATAGCAGGAATGATATTGGAGAGCGCAGCCCAGTAATCCATCAGGCTGATGCAGGCCGGCAGCAAAATGACCTGCATGATCTCTACCAGCAGATCCGCCGTCTCCGCGACCTGGGGCAGCTTCAGTACGCCTGTACACAAAAGAATAAACAGCAGCGCAAAGCCATAGATGCCCGCCGGGA
>CAKTGW010000065.1 GCA_934561725.1 uncultured Oscillospiraceae bacterium | reverse complement strand
GGCTTGGTTCGGTGCAGCCTTTTTGCACAGCAAATTACCTTGTAATTTCTACTTGACTTTTCTTAGCAGGTCTTTCTCTATTATATATGTAAGGCGGCTGTTTACAGCTCAAAAGCGTAAGGCATCAGCTGATCCAGCCGATAGCTCACATAGCGTCCCCCAGCCCGTGTACACAGTACTTCAATATGGGGTACAAACTCATGCATAAACTGGCGGCATGCGCCGCAGGGCATACAATAGTTTTCCCCCTCGCCATGAATGGCGATCCGGACAAACTCGCGCTTACCCTCACTGACTGCCTTGACAAAAGCCGTTCGCTCAGCGCAGATCGTACTTCCCAGTGCGGCATTTTCCACATTGCATCCGGTATATACCGTGCCATCCGCGCACTCAAGAGCCGCCCCAACAGGGAACTTGGAATACGGAACATAGGCATTTTTTGCCGCTTTTTCTGCGATTTCCAGCAGTTCTCTGTCCTTCATAAGCTATTACCTCCCCTTGATATTAAACACCAGTATCTTATATCCAAAATAATTGAGCACCATTGTAACGCCGGTAACGATCAGCTTGGCCAGATAGCGCCACATCCCCCAGCCGGTAAACAGGCTGATCAGCCAGGCACTCAGCAACCAGGACAGGCCGTTGACCAGCAGAAAGCGTATAAAACGCATCAGCTGTCCTGCGGCATTTTCCTTTTTGGCATCCGAAAATGTAAAGCAGTGGTTCAGTACAAAGCTGCACAGGATCCCCGCACCATATCCGGCGCTCTGGGCCGCCGCAGGCGACAGTGCCGCCAGCTCACTGGTCAGAGAAAACACCAAAAAATCCACCGCCGTGTTCACCAGTCCCACTGCGCCGAATTTAAGTACGCGCATATACCGCTTGACCAGCTCTTTCATATTCTCTTCCCCCTTACCCCAGATTGATGGTCCAATCCGCAAAATTATGGAACACATCATACTGAGTCGGACTTGCCCCGATCACTACGCCGCGGTGGGTAAGCATCTCTGTTTTTTCGAATAGTATCGGTACGATTGGCGCCGTATCCAGCAGATATTTGCACATAAGCTCGCAGTTCATCTGCCGGGTATCGTCCCCGGATGCCAAATAATCATTAATGTATGTCTCGTAACCCGGATCCGAGATCTTTCCGAAATTGAGGCTGCCGTCTTCCAGCAGCAGGGAGCTTAAATTAAAGTCCGCCGAGAGCTTGACCTCAGCGTAGTAGAGATCAAAGTCTCCGTCCTGCAGTGCCTGCTGATAGTCGTTCCAGCCCAGCTCCTGCAGATCCACCTCCAGTCCCAGATCCCGCATCTTATCGGCAATATTCCGCGCCGCCGCCACTTTGACCGCGCTGTCTCCGCAGACAATAAATTTCAGCTTGATGTCCACGACCACGCTACCCATCATAAATTCCAGCAACCCGTCAGCATCCAGATCCTCCGCGCCGGCATTTTTCAGAGAATTGCGCGCTTTTTCCATACTGTATCCGTAATTCTGCGCAAAGCTCTGATTATACAACGGGCTCAGCGGACTCAGCGGCAGTGTGGCCGCCACAGCGCAGCCCACCATGGAGTCTGTCACGATCGTCTCGCGGTCTATGGCAAAGGTAAGGAAATAGCGGAATTTGGGATAGCAGAAAAACGCACTGTTCTGATTGAAGCCAATATAATGCAGGTTGGTCGTATTGCAGTAGCGCTTCTCATTGGCACTGCCATAGCCCAAATCACTCATTCCGGTGGGGTCGTTCTCCACCAGATCGATCAGCGAGCTCTCAAATGCGGAGATCGTATTCTCCGGCCCGGAATAAGAGGCCAGATAAATCGTGTCGATTGGCATATCCGCCGCCTGAGGATGCTCATCCCAGAGAAGCAGCGCCGTGTGGTCTGCGTTATACATATACGGCCCGGTCCCCACCGGCGCCGTCTGATCCATGCTGCCGCTCTGCACCACAGGCAGATTCAGCAGGCTGGTAAACTGCATATCCGCCTTATACAGACTGGCCATCAGCATATCATCGCCCATGGCAGTCACGCCGTACAGATTTGAAAGGCGGCCGGAATACTCCTTGCTGAGCTTGGCCCGATTCAGGGAATAGGCCACATCCCGGGCCGTCAGCCCTGTGCCATCCTGAAATTTAACACTTGTATCCACATACAGGCTCCAGATGATACCATCGGTGGTCTCCGCCCGGGTAATCAGCTTGGGCGTGGCTACAAAGTTGCCGTCCAGCTCATACATTGTTTCAAAAACCAGAGGCATGAACATATGATTCAGCACGCTGGTATCCGTATAGGGGTGAAAGGTGCCGTCCTGATCACTGTTCAGCGAAAATATATTATCCGCCGCAGCAATATCCTGTATCTCTTCACCAATAGTCGTGCCCTGAACCGTTTCTTCCGGTGCCGCACTGCCATCCCGGCAGCCGGCCAGCATACCCAGAACAAGACTGAAGCACAAAAGCAGCCCGGTCAGTTTGATGGTCTTTCTTGACATTAATGCTCTCCTGTATTTGTTTTAAAGGACAATAAACGCAGCCTGACTGCCCCGCTGTCCCCGGGTCACCCGGTGGGACCAGTACTTTTCGGGCTGACACATGGTACATGCGTTCGAAACGTCGATATGCTCCGGACTCAGCCCCAGCTCCCGCAGGCGGTATGCATCCGCTCCGCGCAGGTCCGCCAGATATTTTCCCGGTACTCCGGGTTTTTCCCGTACAAATTGCCCGGCAGCCGACCCAAGCCAGTTTTCCATGGCCTGCACCACATCCGTGCCCACTTCAAAGCAGCAGGCCCCGATTGCCGGGCCTATGGCACAGCGTATGTTTTCCGGCGCCGCGCCCAGCTCCTGCATCCGTGTCACCGCCTCACCCAATATATCCTGCACCGTGCTCCGCCAGCCGCAATGAACTGCGGCTGCAGCACCGCAGACCGGGTCATACAGCAGGACCGGCACGCAGTCCGCCGTAAAGCACAGGATCGGCAGCTCCTTTATATCCGTATACAATCCATCGCACGTGTATTCGATGGGCGTATACAACTCCCGGCTGTCCGCAGGCGATGCATAGCGCACACACCGGCCGTGTACCTGTCTGGTAAACACCAGCTTGCCCAATTCAAAGCCTATAGCCGCTGCCGCGCGCCGATAGTTCTCCCGAACGCAGTCCGGATCGTCGCCCCGGTTCTCACCCAGATTCAGAGAGGCCCATTGTCCTCGGCTCACACCGCCATACCGGGTCGTAAAACCGTGGCGTGCAGAGATCAGGCTGCTGCACAGCAGGGGCACGCCGTTTACGGTGCGCTCATAGAAGGCCATGGCACACCTCAGTCATTCTCATTCATGCCGCAGCACTTTTTATACTTTTTGCCGCTGCCGCAGGGACAGGGATCATTCCGTCCGGGCTTTTTGATCTTGCGCACCGGCTGATGCTTGACGGGCTCTCCGCCGGCACTGGCACTGTTGGCCTTGGCTACAGCCTTGCGCTGCACCTCTGTTCCCACCTTGACCTGCACGGTGAAAATACGCCGGGCCACCTCGGCCTTGATGCCGTCGATCATTTCCTCAAACATGGCGTAGCCGTCTTCCTTATAGGCATCCACAGGCTTGGTATTTCCGAAAGCCCGGAGGCCAATGCCGCGGCGCAGCTCCTGCATGGCGTCAATATGCTCCATCCAGTACTGGTCCACCACGCCCAGGACTACGACCCGCTCCACCTCACGCATGAGCGGCGCGCCGTTTCGGGGATTGATGCCAAAGGCCGCCTCGCGCTTGGCGTAAACATCCTCGGCCCGTTCCATTACCAGCCCGGTCAGGGTATCAATATCCAGTGTATTCAGAGGATACTTATCTGCGCTGATCTCCCCCGGCAGCAGGAACAGCCGCTCAAACGGAACCAGCATTTCCTGCAGCTCGGCCTCGCTCTCCGGATGGGGCTTATCCGCCATCAGCTCGGCAATATGTCCGCGGACATAATCGTGGACCATGGACAGGACATTGGATTTGATGTCCTCTCCATCCAGCACCCGGCGGCGCTCCTCGTAGATCGTATTGCGCTGCACATTCATAACGTCATCGTATTCCAGCACGCTCTTACGGGACTGGAAGTTGCGGCTCTCCACGTTCTTCTGAGCCTGCTCGATGCCGTTGGACATCATCTTGACATCAATGGGTGCATTTTCATCCATAGTGGAGCTCAGCATATTCACAATGCGCTCGGAGCCAAACAGGCGCATGATGTCATCAGTCAGTGCCACATAGAAGCGGCTCTCACCGGGGTCACCCTGACGGCCGGCGCGGCCGCGCAGCTGGTTGTCGATACGCCGCGACTCATGGCGCTCCGTACCTATAATAAACAGTCCGCCGGCAGCACGGACCTTTTCCGCCTCCGCCGCAGTCTCCGCTTTGTAAATCTCCATTTTTTCCCTGAACAGGGCACGGGCAGCCAGAATATCACTGTCCTCCGTATCCGCATGTCCCACAGCCTCGGCAATGACCTGATCGGAGTAACCTGCCTTTTTCAGATCGTGCCGGGCCATATACTCGGCATTGCCGCCCAGCACGATATCCGTACCGCGTCCGGCCATGTTGGTCGCAATAGTCACAGCCCCAAGCTTACCTGCCTGGGCCACGATCTCCGCCTCGCGCTCATGGTTCTTTGCGTTCAGCACATTGTGGGCGATCCCCGCCTTTTTCAGCAGGGACGACAGATATTCGCTTTTCTCAATGGATACGGTACCTACCAGCACAGGCTGTCCTTTCTGGTGGCAGGCCACGATCTGCTCAATGACCGCCCTGTTTTTGGACGCTTCATCCCGGTACAGCGCATCATTGTGATCGATACGGGCCATAGGCTTGTTCGTGGGTATCTCAACGATGTCCAGCTTATAGATGGTCGCAAACTCCTCTGCCTCTGTAGCCGCAGTACCGGTCATACCGGAGAGCTTATCATACAGGCGGAAGAAATTCTGGAAGGTGATGGTAGCCAGAGTTTTATTCTCATTCTCCACCTTTACGTGTTCCTTGGCCTCAATGGCCTGGTGCAGGCCCTCGGAGTAGCGGCGGCCGATCATCAGGCGTCCCGTGAACTCATCCACGATGATGACCTCGCCATCCTTCACCACGTAGTCGATATCCTTTTTCATAACGCCGTGGGCCTTGATGGCCTGATTGATGTGGTGCGAGATCGTGGAGTTCGCAATATCAGACAGGTTCTCCAAGCCAAACGCCGCCTCAGCCTTGGCAATCCCCCGGGCCGTCAGTGTTGCTGTGCGGGCCTTTTCGTCCACCACATAGTCGGCGTCCAGATTTTCGTCCTCTTCGCTCTTTTCGTCAATAGAGGCATAGACCTTTTTCTTCAGGCGGGCAACAAAATCGTCCACCCGGGTATACAGATCACTGCTCTCCTCGCCCTGGCCGGAAATGATCAGCGGCGTGCGGGCCTCATCGATCAGGATGGAGTCCACCTCGTCCACGATTGCAAAGCTGTGGCCGCGCTGAACCATATTCTCCTTATAGATTGCCATATTATCCCGCAGATAATCAAAGCCGATCTCATTATTAGTGCCATAGGTAATGTCAGCCGCATAGGCTGCACGGCGCTGGTCCGGCAGAAGATCGTGGACGATCAGGCCTACGCTCAGTCCCAGGAAGCGGTGCACCTTGCCCATCCACTCACTGTCACGCCGGGCCAGATAATCGTTGACCGTTACCACATGCACGCCTTTGCCGGCCAGTGCATTCAGATAGGAAGGCAGAACAGCCACCAGCGTCTTGCCTTCACCGGTTTTCATTTCGGCAATACGGCCCTGATGGAGCACGATACCGCCGATCAGCTGTACACGGAAGGGCTTCATACCCAGCACACGCCAGGCAGCCTCGCGTACCGTGGCAAAAGCCTCTACCAGCAGATCGTCAAGGGTCTCTCCCTCTTCCAGCCGCGCCTTGAACTCGTCTGTTTTAGCCCGCAGCTGGCTGTCAGTCAGGGCGCTGTACTCTCCGTCCAGCGCCTCGATCTTATCAACGATCGGATATATTTTTTTCAGTTCCCGCTCCGAATAGGAGCCGAACAGTTTTGAAAAAAGTCCCATTGCAGTGTTCCTCCCAAATTATAATGCACGACCGCCGGCCTCTCGCGGCAGCTCCGTATCAGTTCTCAAAAAATCAAAGGCTTTCCGGCCTTTTTTGACCGTACCCGGTCAGCGGGGCTTATTATATCATTAAATTGTGAACAAAAAAAGAGAAATCACACATAAAACCACCTATTTTCGGAAAATTCCCCCTGTTCAGGCTTCGCTGCCTGTCCAGCCTGACTGACATGCACGCATATAAAAAGGCCGGGACTCGGTTCCCGGCCTTTTTATATGCAGTTAAAACAGGACCCTCTTCAGGGCTATGCGTGCTTTCTTGAACAGATAGCGGTTTTTCTCCTTGGCCTTTCCCCTGGCATAGGCCGCGTCGATCTCCGATACATGGCTCAGCGGATCAGATTCGTACTTTTCAGCGAGAGGCCGCAGATCCTTATACTGGAGCAGATAGGTCAGCTCATACCACAGGCGGCTTTCCAGCGAATTCTCCCGTTTCCAATAGGCGCCAAACTGTTCTTCCATAGGCGCATACATAATGC
>CAKTGW010000064.1 GCA_934561725.1 uncultured Oscillospiraceae bacterium | reverse complement strand
GGCCACTGCTCCGGCGTCTGGCCAATACGCCCCCACGGGATCTGAAACACCGTACCCATACTGACCCGCACCGCCCGCCGGCACAGCGGATCGCAGCAGGTGGGCGTAAGCAAAACCGCATCGATCCCCAACGCCGCAGCCGACCGGAAGATGGCCCCGATATTAGTGGTATCCACGATCCCCTCCAGCACAGCTATACGGCTGGCTCCGGCGCACAGCGCCTCCAGCTCCGGCTGTACGGGCCGGCGCATGGCACAGAGCACGCCCCGGGTAAGGCGGTAGCCGGTGAGCTGTTCCAGCAGCGCCCGATCCGCCGTATACAGGGGGATCTCTCCGCAGCGGTCAATGATCTCTCTTGCGTCCCCCTCCATGTGCCGCCGCTCCATCAGCAGCGAGACCGGCACGCAGCCTGCGTCCAGCGCGCTGGCGATCACCTTGGGGCTCTCGGCAATAAACACGCCCTTTTCCGGCTCCAGCCGGGCGCGCAGCTGTGCCTCGGTCAGGCGGGCAAATATATCCAGCTCCGGCTGCGCCAGATCTGTTATCTCGATCACATTGGCCATAAAATGCTCTCCCTTGTATTTTGTCCCATTATAACGCCGCCGGCGGCGTTTGCCAATGTTTAAATTTGCTGCGGTGCCGTCCCGACATTGACAAGGCACACCGGCTAAGCTAAAATTGATATAAACCTTGCAGAGATCCATACAGGAGGAACCGCAAATGAAACGATTCGGAAGAAAAGGACTCAGCCTGCTTCTGGCTCTGGTTATGCTGCTGAGCTTTGCCGTCCCCGCCGCCGCAGCGGACAGCAGTCTGGAAAAGGCCGTACAGCGGAGCGCCGCATATATGCAGACCGCCGTAAAGGCCCCGCAGGTGGGCTCCATCGGCGGCGAGTGGGCCGTGATCGGTCTGGCACGCAGCGGCGCCGCTGTACCTCAATCCTACTGGGACAATTACTATGCGGCAGCTGAGAGCTATGTAAAGGCCTGCGGCGGTGTCCTGCATGAGAAAAAATACACGGAATACAGCCGTCTGATCGTGGCGCTTACCTCTATCGGAGCCGATCCTGCCAACGTGGCCGGCTATAACCTGCTTACCCCTCTGGGCGATTTTGACAAGACCATCTGGCAGGGCATAAACGGCCCCGTCTGGGCTCTGATCGCGCTGGACTGCGGCAGCTATGACCTGCCTGTAAATCCTTCCGCCGCCAAACAGGCCACCCGCCAGATGTATGTGGACGAGATCCTCTCCCGGCAGCTGGATGACGGCGGCTGGAACCTGACCGACAAAGGCGGCAGCGGCAAGGCCGACCCCGACATGACCGGTATGGTTTTGCAGGCTCTGGCCGGATATCAGGCCCAGAGCGCCGTAAAGTCCGCCACGGACAAAGCACTGTCCTGTCTGAGCACCATGCAGGATGCCACAGGCGGCTTTACCTCCTGGGGCTCCGGCAATGCAGAGAGCACTGCTCAGGTCATTACCGCGCTCTGCGCTCTGGGGATTGATCTGAACGACAGCCGCTTTGTAAATGGCGGACATTCTCTGCTAGATGACCTGCTGAGCTATCAGCAGAGTGACGGCAGCTTTCTGCACACCCAGTCCGGCTCCGCCAGCCAGATGGCCAGCGAACAGGGGCTGTATGCACTGGCAGCCGCATTGCGCAGCGCCAAAGGCCAAAGCAGTCTCTACAGAATGGATGATGTCTCCATCTCTGTCACCGGCGTCTCTATCGGGCTGCCAAACAAGCACGCCGATGTAAAGCGCGTGCCCATCACCGCACCGGGCAGCAGCTTTACCGATGTGGCTGCTCATAAAAATCAGTCCGCTATTGAAGCTATGGCTGCCCGCGGCATCATCAACGGCATGGGCAACGGCAAATTTGCCCCCGACGCCAATATGACCCGCGCCGAGTTCTCCGCCATTGTGGTCCGTGCACTGGGCCTGACGCCCAAAAGCTCCGACAGCTTCACCGATGTCTCCGCCAAAAAATGGTATGCCCCCTATATCGGCACCGCCTCTGCCTACGGGCTGATCAACGGCATAGGCAACGGCAAATTTGCCCCCGAGAGCACGATCACCCGCCAGGAGGCCGCTGTTCTGGTTGCCCGGGCCGCTGCGCTCTGCGGTATGGACACCACACTGGATATCAACGCCGTCCGGGATATTCTGGCTCAGTTCACAGACTATGTGACCTCTGCCGACTGGGCACGCCCCGGGCTGGCCTTCTGCTACGGCAGCGGTATTTTGGATGATTCCGCTCTGGACATCCAGCCCAAAACCGCCATTAAGCGCTGCGAGATCGCACAGATGCTCTATAATCTGCTGGACCGCGCCAATCTTCTGTAGAAACGGAGTCCCGTCATGTGGTGGAAAACAAATAAATGGAAAATTCTTGTCCCGGTCGTGATCCTTGCCATTCTCGCCGCAGCCTTCTGGTTCGGCGGCAGCGCCCCGGGCAGCCACAGTCTGGATTTTCTGGAATCTCCCTCTCCGTCTGCGGAGGCCACGCCCAACGTTTCCGCGGAGAGCACACCGCCGGAGTTGCCCTCTCCTTCGCCGGAGAGCACCAAGCCTCCGGAAAATACGGTCCCCGCTTCTGCTGAACTCCCGGCAGAGCCCTCATCTGCGCCGGAGACTCCTGTTTCAACACCGGAGTCCCCCATCCCGGTTCCCAGCAGCAATCCCCTGCCCGTCGATCCGCAGGATGCGGCCATATCTGACACGGCTCTGAGCTGCACCATCTCCATCTCCTGCGCGACGATCCTGGACAATATGGAGCTCTGCGCACCCGAAAAGACAGAGCTTGTCCCCTCTGACGGATGGATCTTACAGCCGATGACCGTAACCTTCTATGAGGGCGAAAGCGTATTCAACGTGCTCCAGCGCACCTGTAAGCAGCAGGGCATCCATATGGAGTACACCAACACCCCCATATACAACAGCGCTTATATTGAGGGCATCCACAATCTTTATGAATTCGACGTGGGCGAGCTCTCCGGCTGGATGTATAAGGTAAACGACTGGTTTCCCAATTACGGCTGCTCCCGGTATCAGCTCAAGGACGGCGATGTGATCTGCTGGGTCTATACCTGCGACCAGGGCGTCGATGTGGGCGGCGCATATTCCGCCGGCAGCTATACTCCGGCTGCATAAAAATTTCTTGCAAAGCTTTGTAAAACGTGCTATCATTTTCTCGTCACAAGGGGAGTCCGCAGCAGCGGGCTGAGAGTGGGCTGTTCTGTCCTGACCCATAACCTGATTTGGATAATGCCAACGTAGGGAGATACCGTCGCTGATGCACTTTGAATGCTGAATGCGGATATGTTCTTTTGCGGGCATATCCGCATTTTTTAATTCAAGGAGTGCTTTTCATGCTGGGAACCTGTATCGACAATGTACGAAAAACCACACCGCTGGTCCACAATATCACCAACTATGTCACCGTGAACGACGTGGCCAATATTCTTCTGGCCTGCGGCGGCAGCCCTATCATGTCTGATGAGCCGGACGATGTGGAGGATATCACCTCCATCTGCGGCGGTCTGAATATCAATATCGGCACACTGAATCATCGGAGCATTGAGGGCATGTTCCGCGCCGGTACAAAGGCCTGCGCACTGAGTCACGTCACACTGCTGGACCCCGTAGGCGCCGGCGCCTCTGCCCTTCGCACCAATACGGCGGTGGAGCTGATGAAAGCCGTCAAATTCACGGCTCTGCGCGGCAATATCTCCGAGATCAAAACACTTGCTCTGGGCAGCGGCACCACCAAGGGCGTGGACGCCGACGTGGCCGACACCGTGACCGACGCCAATCTGGATGCCGCCGTTGCCTTTGTAAAGGATCTTGCCCGCCGCAACGGTTCTATTGTTGCAGTCACCGGCGCGATCGATCTGGTCAGTGACGGCGAGAAATGCTATGTTATCCGCAACGGCCGTCCCGAAATGGGAAAAATCACCGGTACCGGCTGTCAGCTTTCCGGCATGATGACCGCTTTTCTGGTCGCCAATCCCGGCAATCATCTGGAGGCCGCAGCCGCAGCTGTCTGTGCCATGGGTCTGGCCGGAGAGATCGGCTGGAGCCGCATGGCCGAGGGCGATGGAAATTCCACCTACCGCAGCCGCATCATTGATGCGGTCTATAATATGGACAGCAAAACACTGAACGGAGGCGCCAAATATGAATTGCGATAAAAAAGATCTTCTTCTCTATGCCGTTACCGACCGGCACTGGCTGAACGGCCGTGCATTTATCGACGTTGTCCGGGAGAGCCTGGACGGCGGTGTGACCATGCTCCAGCTCCGTGAAAAAACGCTGGATCCGGCGCATTTTACGGAAGAGGCCCGCTGCCTTCAGGCCCTGTGCCGGGAGCGCCGTGTCCCTCTGATCATCAATGACAATGTGGAGATCGCCAAAGCCATCAACGCCGACGGTGTCCATGTGGGGCAGCGCGATATGGAGGCACTGGATGTCCGCGCGCAGCTTGGCCCGGACAAGATCATCGGCGTCTCTGCGCAGACCGTAGAGCAGGCTCTGCTGGCAGAAAAGCACGGCGCCGACTATCTGGGTGTAGGCGCTGTGTTCCCCACAGGCTCCAAGGCCGATGCTACCGAAGTGTCCTATGAGACGCTGAAGGCCATCTGTGATGCCGTATCCATTCCCGTTGTCGCTATCGGCGGCATCTCACTTGACAATGTGGCACAGCTGGCCGGCAGCGGCATCTGCGGAGTGGCCGTCATCAGTGCGATCTATGCCGCCCGGAATATCCGTTCCGCTGCCGAAGAGCTGAGAGCCGCCACAGAGGCTATACTGAACGCATGATCCGGGGCGCTGTTTTTGATCTGGACGGCGTACTTCTGGACTCTATGGGTATCTGGAAGGATCTGGGCTCCCGGTATCTCCGCTCTCTCGGTCTGCACCCGGAGCCGGGACTGGACAGCATTCTCTTCTCCATGAGTATGGAGCAGGGCGCCGCCTACGTAAAAAGCCACTATTCTGTGCCGCTCCGGGAGGACGAGATCCTGACCGGCCTTCAAAAGATGCTGGAAGACTTCTATTTCAACGAAGTCCCGGCCAAGCCCGGCGCCGCAGGAGTGCTGCAGTGGCTGTCCGCGCGAGAGATCCCCGCCGCAGCGGCAACCTCCAGCCCCCGTGAGCATGTAACGCGCGCGCTGGAGCGTCTGGGTCTGCTGGACAAGCTGCAATTCATCCTCACCACCGGTGAGCTCGGCACCAGCAAGCATAAGCCCGACATCTACGAACTGGCCGCGACCCGTCTGGGCTCCGCCCCTGCGGAGACTCTGGTTTTTGAGGACTCTCTCTATGCCCTGAAAACCGCAGCGGAGGCACATTTTCGCACCGTAGGTATATTTGACGCCAATGGTGAACCGGATCAGCAGGCTCTGCGGCAAACCGCAGAGCTTTATCTGACCGATCTGCGCCGCTTTCCAGAATATTGGGATGCGCTGAACAAATAAAAACGGAATTTTCGGGAGCTTTGCTCCCGTGTTCAACGCGGTGCATTGGGGGCACCACCTTGCATCGCGCTATAAAACTGTGCTGTAGAAACAGAAAGGAAGTATTTATATGAAAACAGCATTGACCATTGCCGGAAGCGATTCCAGCGGAGGCGCCGGAATTCAGGCAGACATCAAGACTATGACGGCCAATGGCGTATACGCCATGTGTGCCGTTACTGCCCTGACTGCTCAGAACACCACCGGCGTTACAGACATTCTGGAGTCCACTCCGCTCTTTTTGAGTGAGCAGCTGGATTCCGTCTTTACAGACATTTTTCCCGATGCGGTAAAAATCGGCATGGTTTCTTCCGCAGAGCTCATTGCCGTCATTGCCGAAAAGCTCCGGCAGTATGGGGCAAAGCACATTGTTGTCGATCCCGTTATGGTCGCCACCTCCGGCGCCAAGCTTCTGCATCCGGACGCTGTGGATGCGCTGACCGGGCAGCTGCTGCCTCTGGCCGAAGTGCTCACGCCCAACATTCCGGAGGCGGAGATCCTCTCCGGCATGACCATCACCGATGCTGCCGGCATGGAAAACGCCGCCCGGGTCATCAGCGAGAAATACGGCTGTGCCGTTCTGTGTAAGGGCGGCCATCAGATCAACGATGCAGACGATCTGCTCTGGCGCGGCGGCACCGGTAAATGGTTCCGCGGCAAACGCATTGACAATCCCAATACACATGGCACCGGCTGTACGCTCTCCAGTGCGATCGCCTCCAACCTGGCCAAGGGCTTCACGCTGGACGAAGCTGTAGAACGTGCCAAGGCCTATATCTCCGGCGCGCTGGCCGCCATGCTGGATCTGGGCCACGGCTCCGGCCCCATGAACCACATGTTTGGCCTTAAAGGAGAGTTCACGGAATGAAAAAGACCTCCGTCTTTCAAAACGGGCTGATCTGGTTCGGAGCAGGTGTTTCTCTGGCAGAGATCCTCACCGGCACGGCATTTGCCCCGCTGGGCATGGCCCGGGGCTTTGCCGCAATCATCCTTGGCCACATCATCGGCTGCGCTATGATGCTTCTGGCCGGCCTCATCGGCGGCCGTACAGGACGCAGTTCCATGGAAACCGTAAAAATGAGCTTCGGTCAAAAGGGCGGGCTTCTGT
>CAKTGW010000063.1 GCA_934561725.1 uncultured Oscillospiraceae bacterium | reverse complement strand
CCCTGCGCGGAGCAGGAAGCTATTGCTACGGCAATAGGGTATGATCCGGAACGGGACGCGGAGAATCCGGCTGACAGCGTATTTTGCAGCCATGGCTCTGGATTTATCGTAAAGTGGAATGAGGTCCCGGCGTATATGCATCTGCCGAGCATGCTTCGTCCGGCTGAAAGGGAAAGGCCTACGCGGGAGCAGGCTGCGCGCTACTGCGATATTGTGGCTTCGGATCAGGAATTGATGGCCATTTTTGAGCGCACATATGGCCCGATACGGCGGGATAAAAAACGGGCGATGCGTCCCGTGGAAAAAACACCGTCGATTTCCCGGCGTGCGCCACCACAGCCGGAAGGACCGGAATATGTGCTGGTAGACGGATATAATGTCATCTTTGCGTGGGATGAACTGCGCCAGCTGGCGCAGGGAAGCCTGGATGCGGCCAGAAGCCGCTTGATCGATATCCTGCGAAACTATCAGGGCTTCCGTCAGTGTCCGGTCATTCTGGTGTTTGACGCCTATAAGGTCAAAGGAAATCCGGGCAGCGTCGAGCATCTGGGGGGACTTTCTGTTGTCTATACCCGTGAGGCAGAGACTGCCGACATGTTCATAGAAAAGGCAACCTATGATTTGGGAAAAAAGCATCGGGTACGTGTCGTGACCTCTGACGGTATGGAGCAGATCATTATCCTGGGACATGGCGCTCTGCGTGTACCTGCTCCTGCATTTGAGGAAGAGGTGCATGAGGTGGAGAATGCGATCCGTTCCTATTTGAACAGTGCACAATAATAAAAGCTACCGGCAGTGTTCAGACTGTCCGGGAGCTTTTGCTGTCAGTTGATTTTTACAGCAACGCCGTTGACCTCTACGCCTTCGTCAGCGCGGATAAGTATATATTTTTTCCCATCGATCACCTGTGTCTTGATCAGATCCCCGCGGTTGCCGTTGACCTGGATGACTACATTAGGGGTGCGCACATTGATCTTGGGGTCTACCAGATTTTTTGGACACAGCTCTGTGTCATAACCGAATTCTTCAGCGTATTTTTCATCAAATGCCGTTATGTGTGCTTCGGAGACGCCGCAGGATTCCAGAACCTTCCGAACAGTTTCCCGACCGATGACCAGAGGATCAGGATCCTTACTGGCCTTATGTTCATCGATTACATAGCTGAGTTGTCCGTGGATAGCCTGTACAACGTCCAAATCGCACTCGTCTGCAAGGGCCTCGCTCAGGGTATCTGAAAAGCGCTCCTTTTGTGCTGCCGCAGGCAGGATAGGCTTGAGAGGGCCGAATACGGCGTCTGTGAAATCCTGATAACTGGCCGCAGTATCTCTTGCGTACATAAGCGTATCATAGATGTTGGCGCTCCGGTCATCAAAGGCAGGGAAGAGAAAGCCTAACTCCGGCGGAGAGACAATAGGCGCGGGGGCAAGACCATGAAATTCATTCTGCTGAAAGCTCAGGGCGGGCTTGAGCGGCTTGATGGGGCAGATGCTGCACAGTATGTAGGAATAGACCTCGCTGGAAGCGTCGTCCTGCTGTGCTCCATCCTTGGAGCGGTATGGCACATCGTAGTTGTCCTGGACAAGCAGGATCAGATAGGCACTCTCTAGATCAACGGTCTGTGCGATCTTGCTGAAAAGCTTCTGTACAGCGCCGTCGTCTGTCAATGCACTGGAACGCAGGTCCATCAGCAGCTTGTGCTCTTCTCCCTGAATGACCTGTTCGGTGGTAAAGCTTAGATCCAGCAGATTCTTCCCCAGCGTGCCGGAGAGCGTCTTTTTCAGTGCGTTCAGGATTTTTTCGCTGTCCTCCTGTGTGCTCATGGCAAATGAGTGGTCGAATTGAGAGATGATCTCATGGCGATCACTGACATAGCAGCCGCGCATATGTGTAATGCTGTTCCGGTCACGTTTGAACCGCCGGCGGATTTCTGCAACTTCTTTTTCGTTCATTTTGTGCTCCTTGATAATATGTATTGCAAGTAATTATTTTTTAATGAAGTAAAACCTAGATCTAATTTGTCATTTTTCGTCTGGAACACTTCGGGCAACCATGACCTTTAGTACGGTTGGCGATAATTGTATTCCATTCATGTCCGAATTGAGAGCATTTCCACCAAGCCCTTTTTCCACTTCCGGGGAGCAATTGGCTTGGCTCTAAGTCCATATTTTTTGAATAATCCCACTCTTTTAATAATTCGGGGTACAAAGTTGCCAAGTCATTTACACCACTTTTAGGTACCCTGCCACTGCAACACGGACATCCTACACCTTTCTTGCGATTGTTAGGACTTGCCTGCCATTCATAGCCGCATTGTGGACAAAGCCACCAAACCGGCTTAAACCGTCCCGCCGAAATATCATTAGGGGATAGTGTGCCATTTTTTGTGAGATGCCATTCCTTAGCTAAATCAGGCATTGTCTCAGCAAGCGATCCCACTCGCCTTACAACTTGTTTTGTAAACGTCTTTCCTCGTCTACTTTTAGAACATTCTGCGCAGCCATATCTTCCCGGGCGTGTCATGCTGTTTATGCTACATTGCCATTCATGTCCGCAGTCTGGACACTTCCACCACGCGACTTGATTGGAACTAACAGTAAACATATTAGGGTTTAACTTTCCATTTTTAGAAAAGTCCCAACATTTTATAACATCGGGCCGAATGTCTACCAACGAATTTTTAATCTTGCTTAGATAGTTGAGAATATCCGTTCGGTCTTGTTCTAAATTGGCTCTGACTACACTGTGGAAACACAGAGGATTGCTTCTTGTCCACATATTTGAATTACGAGCAATGGAATCCAGTATTGCATTGATTGTTTCTTCTAATTCAATATATGTCCGTACTTTTGGAATGTAATAAACAGCATTTGCAACATTTCTCCACTGTGATCCGGTATCTTCCTTTACTCTGATAAGCGTGATTTGATGTGCTCGACAAATGGCATACTTTCTCTTTTCGCGCTCGAACTGTTTAATGAAGTTATGCCAGTTCGCACCGTCAAACTCTATTCCCAATCGAATTGATGGAATGTAAATATCTAATTCCATGCCATTATTAAAGATTTCTTTATACCTGTTAATCGCGTCGGGATAAAGCTTTTTTACATAGAAAAGGATGGCCTGTTCAGGGAAAGAAGTTTGACGTTTAGAATTACAAATAGGGCATTGTGTATTATCGCTGTTCCTATCGTGAATGGTGGCCTGATACTCATGTCCTAATGGGCACAACCACCACACTTTTTTCCCGCTTCCCGCAGTCACATCATACGGCGTTATATCACCATTCTTTGTGGGGTGCCATTCTTTGGCCAAGAGAGGGTTTAAAGTTGCAAGGTCAATAAAGCCTCGTAACACTTTGTGACCAGAGCAGTACGGACAAGAATGGCCTTGGTTGGCTCGTTTGATAATAAATTGCTCATAAGGATGGCCTTTTTCACACAGCCACCACACTTTTTTGGAGCTTCCCGCAGTTACATTATAGGGCGTTAAATTAATGTTTTTTTCATAGTTCCACTCTTTTAATAATTCAGGATTTGTGATTGCTAAATCGTTTATACCTCTAAGAGTCCTATGTCCGGAGCAGTATGGACAGTTATATCCTCTCTTTGCTCTTTGATTAACTACCATAGAGTAAGTATGCCCTTCTGGACATAGCCACCAAACTTCCTTACCTGACCCGGATGTGATGTCCTCTGGCGTCAAGTCCTCATTTTTTGTAGGATGCCACTCTTTCACTAGATTAGGGTATAGTGTAGCCAAATCATTCTCGCCTTTTATCAACTTGACCATGGTACCCTCCCAACAGAAAATAAGTATTTTTTACGCTACTGTTCATTACGCACATTATACGACGAAGAAGAGAAAAAAACAATCTGCCTGTTTTCTATAGTGCAGCACAGAGTTATCTTATCGGACAGGGACTCATATGATATAGAAAAAATGAGCCGGAGGTAAGAAAAATGAAGTCAAGACTTCAGAGCTTGCGCAAAAGAAAAAAGCTGCTGGGCGGTATAGGCATGGTGCTGCTGGTAGTTCTGGTATTCAGCGTTGTAAACAGTCCTGCGATCGTTGGTGCATCGGCCACAACGCGGCAGCTGCCGATCTATTGCGTGCAGAGGGATGACAAAGCTGTCTCTCTTACATTTGATGCTGCCTGGGGGAATGAAGATACGGAAACACTCATTAATATATTGGGAAAATATGGTCTTAAAGCCACATTTTTCGTAGTAGGGGACTGGGTGGATAAATATCCGGAGTCAGTCAAGCAACTGCACGATGCCGGACACGAGGTCATGAGTCATTCAAACGACCATGCACATTTTTCAAAGCTTACCCAGCAGCAGATCATAGACAATATCAATGACTGCAATGATAAGATAGAAGCGGTCACCGGCGTGCGGCCCAGTCTTTTTCGTGCCCCTTACGGCGAATATGATGATCATGTGATCTCAACGGTCAATTCGATGGGCATACATACGATTCAGTGGGATGTGGACAGTCTGGACTGGAAAGAGATCTCGGCGGCGGAAATACAAAGCCGGGTGATGAAACGGGTGAAACCGGGGAGCATCGTCCTGTTCCACAACGCGGCTAAGCACACACCGGAGGCGCTGCCGGCAATCATTGAATATTTGCTGGGAGAAGGCTATACGCCGGTGCCGGTATCTGAACTGATTTTGGAGGGGGAATACACGATCGATCATACAGGACGGCAACTGCCGGCCACAGCAAAATGAGAGCGAAAAATGCGCCGGTATATACCGGCGCATTTTAATTATTTACCCAGAGTTTTCAGGAATTCCTTATAGAATGCATAGTTTTTCTTGAGCAGAGCGGGTGTATCCAGCTCGTAAGGGCAGTTCTTTTTGCACTTTCCGCAATTGAGACAATCATTGATCTTTTCCATCTTGGCCTGAGATTGAGGCGTGATCTGAGCCGCCACGGGAGCGCGCTGGATCAGGAGAGACATTCGTGCGCAGGTGTTGATCTCAATACCGGCAGGACAGGGCATGCAGTAGCCGCAGCCGCGGCAAAAATCACCCTGAAGCTCGGCACGGTCTTTGTCGATCACAGCATGAAGAGTGCCATCAAGAACAGGCGGTGCCGTGTTATAAGAGATAAACTCATCCAGCTCACTTTCGCGCTGAATGCCCCAGATAGGGACTACATTGTCGAACTGAGCCATATAGGCATAGGCTGCGGCGCTGTTGTTGATCAGTCCGCCGGAAAGTCCCTTCATGGCGATAAAGCCCATGTTGTGGCTTTTGCAGGCACGCACCAGCTCAACATCGCTGTCAGAGGCCAGATAGCTGAAAGGAAACTGCAGAGTTTCATACAGTCCGGATTCTATGGCCTGTTTTGCAATATGCTGGCGGTGATTTGTGATGCCGATATGCAGAATTTTTCCGGCTTCCTTTGCCTTCAGAGCAGCCTCGTATAGTCCGCTGCCATCGTCTGGCTGAACAAAGTGGCTGTGATTGTGGAACTGGTACAGATCGATATAGTCGGTCTGAAGCATACGCAGACTTTCATCCAAGTGCTTGTTGAATTCCTCGCCGGTCTTTGCTTTGCATTTGGATGCCAGCACCAATCTGTGACGGATGTGGCGGAAGGCTTCGCCCATTTTTTCTTCACTGTCGGAATAGGCCCTGGCTGTGTCAAAGAAATTGACGCCATTATAAAAGGCTTTTTGCAGCAGATAAACGGCGTCTGCCTTGCTGATGCGCTGAATGGGCAGACAGCCAAAACCGTTTTTATTTACGGTGATCCCGGTTTGACCCAATTGAACAGTATCCATAGTTTCCCTACCTTTTCACAAGTTATTTTTATTTTAGCACAGCGCCCTGCAGCTGACAATCCTTTTACATAGCTAAGGTGTTGCACAATTTGCGCGGGCAGCGTTGCACAATTTGCGCGGGTATGCTATAATGCACAGTGACTTTTTCTGAAATGAGGGAAACAGATGAAACTCTGGTCTGGAAGATTTGATAAGAATACAGACGCACTGGTGGATGAGCTCAATGCGTCCATTCCCTTTGACAAACGTATGTTCCGTGAGGATATTACCGGCAGCATTGCCCATGCAGGCATGCTGGGTGCACAAGGGATCATTGAGGAGTCGGAGGCGGAAAAGATTATCAGTGCGCTGAAGGGGATCCTGGCGGATATGGAGGCCGGTAAAATCGCTTTTGAGCTGGCTGATGAGGATATCCATATGTGCGTGGAACGGGAGCTTACTGAGCGTATCGGGGACACGGGCAAGCGGCTGCACACGGCGCGGAGCAGAAATGACCAGGTGGCTCTGGATATCCGGCTGAATATGAAAAAAGAGATCAAGGAGATCCGTCAGGAGTTGCTGGATCTTATTTCCGTTCTGCTGCATATTGCAGAGGAAAATACGGATGCGATCATGCCGGCATATACGCATCTTCAGAGGGCTCAGCCCACAAATTTTGCACATTACATGATGGCCTATGCTAATATGCTGCGGCGGGACTGCCTGCGTTTGGAGGACTGCCTGGAGCGTATGGACGAGTGCCCGCTGGGCAGCGGCGCGCTTACCAGCACGACCTATCCCATTGACAGAAACCGCGTAGCAGCTGAGCTGGGCTTTGCACGCATTACCC
>CAKTGW010000062.1 GCA_934561725.1 uncultured Oscillospiraceae bacterium | reverse complement strand
CGAGCCAAAATATATGAACAGCCCGGAAACGCTGGTTTTCAACAAGGGCCGCGGCCTGTTTGCCATCAATCTGGCAAAAAAATCCAAGGCCGGCTATTTTATTCTGGCCGAGGGCAACGTGGATGTGGTATCCATGCACCAGGCCGGCTTTGACAGCGCCGTAGCCTCGCTGGGTACATCGCTGACGCCGGAACAGGCCAGATTGATCGCCCGCTATACAAACGAGGTCGTCATCGCCTATGATAACGACGGCGCAGGGCAGAAAGCCTCCCAGCGTGCCATCGGCATCCTGGAAAAGCTGGATATCAAGGTCCGCATCCTGCGCATGACCGGAGCCAAGGATCCGGATGAGTTTATCAAAAAGAACGGGCCCGAGGTTTTTCGGGCGCTGATCGAGAAAAGCGAAAATCACGTTGAGTACCGTCTCAAAGTAGTACAGTCCAAATATGACCTGAAGGTAGACGAAGAGCGCGTGGCGTTTTTGAAAGAAAGCGCACAGCTGATCGCCTCCCTGCAAAACCAGCTGGAACGCGAGGTCTACGCCATGCGCGTAGCGCAAACCGCCGGTGTTTCTCCCAAGATCGTAGAGGACGAGGTCCAGCGCCTGCGCAAGCGAATGCTCAGTCAGGAGAAAAAGCAATATGAACGGCAGGAGCTCAGCCCGATAAAGGCCTTTCAGCCCAATGACCGTACACGGCACTATGATAACATCCGCTCGGCGCGGGCAGAACAGGGCGTCATCTCCCTGCTCTATCAGGATCCGGAGCTTTTCCGCGGCTCGCCGCCGGTGGAACCGGAGTGCTTTTCATCGGCTTCCCTGCGCAATATTTATTCCACTCTGCTGGAACTGGTCCGCAGCGGCGGCACTGTCTCTCTGCCGCTGTTGGCAGGCCGGCTCTCTCAGGATGAGATGGATACCCTTACGGGGCTGATCAATCAACCGGAGATCATACAGGGCAGCCGTCAGAAAGCCCTGCATGACTACATAGATGTAATTCAATCCGAACACAACAAGGACGCACCCGGAGCCGATCTTCGGGCGCTGGCCGAAAAATACAGGCAGACGAAGGGATTTGGTGTTTAAGATATGGCAACAACAAAGAAGAATCTGGACGACGCACTTGAAAACGGCAGCCTCAGCTCCAAGGAGCTGAGCAAAATGGCAGATGCTCTGCTGGCTGAGGCAGACGATAAGCCCAAAAAGCGCACCCGCGCCAAGGCAAAAAAGGAAGCTGTTCCGGAAGTTCCGCAGAAAACCAATGAGGAGCGCCTGAACGAGCTGATCGAAAAGGGCAAGAAAAACGGCAAGCTCACCTCCAAAGAGCTGCTGGAAGTCCTTGAGGACATGAACCTTGAGCAGGAGCAGATCGATAAATTCTATGATACGCTGGAAAATCTGGGTATCGACACAGTCGGAGAGGACTATCTCCCCCCTATTGACGAGGATTCTCTGCCCGCTCTGGAGGAATTGGAAGAGATCGAAGAGGTAACAGAGGAAGAGATCGTGGATACCGAGGCCATGGTCGAGAGCTTCTCTACCGACGATCCCGTCCGCATGTATCTGAAGGAGATCGGCAAGGTGCCCCTTCTCACCAACGAAGAAGAGCTGGCACTGGCTAAGCGCATGGCCGACGGTGATGAAGAGGCCAAACGCCGCATGGCCGAGGCCAATCTGCGTCTGGTCGTCTCGATCGCCAAGCGCTATGTGGGCCGCGGTATGCTCTTCCTTGATCTGATCCAGGAGGGTAATCTGGGTCTGATCAAGGCCGTAGAAAAATTTGATTACACCAAGGGCTACAAGTTCTCCACCTATGCGACCTGGTGGATCCGGCAGGCCATCACCCGTGCCATTGCCGATCAGGCGCGCACCATCCGTATTCCGGTGCATATGGTCGAGACGATCAACAAGGTCATCCGCGTCTCCCGCCAGCTGCTGCAGGAGCTGGGTCATGATCCCAGCGCCGAGGATATCGCCAAGGTCATGAATATGCAGCCCGACAAGGTCCGCGAGATCCTGAAGATCGCGCAGGAGCCTGTTTCTCTGGAAACGCCTATCGGTGAGGAGGAGGACAGCCATCTTGGCGACTTCATCCCCGATGAGGACGCCTCTGAGCCCGCTGAGGCTGCCAGCTTCACACTGCTCAAGGAGCAGCTTATGAGCGTGCTGAGTACACTCACCCCCCGTGAGGAAAAGGTTCTGCGCCTGCGCTTCGGCATTGAGGACGGCCGTACCCGCACTTTGGAGGAGGTCGGCAAGGAATTCAATGTTACCCGTGAGCGCATCCGCCAGATTGAAGCCAAAGCGCTGCGTAAGCTCCGTCATCCCAGCCGCAGCAAAAAACTCCGGGATTTCCTGAACTAAAAACAAAACGGGATCTGAATTTTTAAAAAAGAGCATGGTCAAATCGCAAAATGCGGTCTGATCATGCTCTTTTTCTATTTATTCGCATCTGCCTGAGGGGCGGTAATGGCACCTGCACCATGCAAAAAAATCCCGCAGAAGCCCAGCACAGCGGGTTCTGCGGGAAGAGGATGAGCAACGGAACGGAGCGAATGCCCGCCAATAGGCGGGCGCAGCTCAGTGCAGTTTGTGAGGACGTGATCCCCTCAGGCGCTTCGCGCCAGCTCCCCTTGAGCTCAAGGGGAGCCTTACTTTATCGGCAGCCATGCCTCCCCTGTGCAAGGGGAGGTGTATCGGCGCAAGCCGAGACGGAGGGGTTGCCGTCTCCCCGGATAGCTTGGTAGATTTAAACCCCTCAGGCGCTCCGCGCCAGCTCCCCTTGGGCCAAGGGGAGCCTTTTTTGTCTGCACACTTTGCAATATAATCCCCCTCGGAGAGCTTGGGGGTCCTCAAGGGGGAACTGGTTCCCCCTTGAAATCGCACCGCGCTTGCGCGGCGGCGTCATTCCCGCCGGAATGACTGCGATTTGGATCCCCTCAGTCAGCTTCGCTGACAGCTCCCCTTGAGTCCAAGGGGAGCCTTACCTTGTCGGCAGCCATGCTTCCTGCTTATGTACAGACTATTACCGAGTGGTTCAAAACAGACAATCACGAATTATGTCCTCTTGTGACGAACAGGTGTCCCCCCCCCCGCAAATCCACCCAGTACATTCTTCATGGTTCTTTCCAGCACGCCAATGTCGAGGGGCTTCGACACATGGGCGTCCATACCTGCATCAAGGCACTGCTGTATATCCTCAGTGAATGCGTTTGCGGTCATGGCAACGATGGGGATGGTTCTTCCAAGGGGATTTTTGCTATTGCGGATGGCTCTTGTGGCGTCCAGACCGTTCATTACCGACATCTGTATATCCATGAGGATCGCGTCATAGTCACCGGGCTTGACCTCGGCAAAGGCCTTGACCAGCTCCTTACCGTTGGGATAGATCACGCAGCTAGCCTTATTGACCTCCAGAACAGCCTGCAAAATTTCGGCATTCAGCTCATTATCCTCGGCGCACAGGAACCGCAGTCCCTTCAAGCCGGAACCCCTTATCTCACTCTCAGAGACATGTCCCTGCACACGGTTCACGGTACGGCTCAGATTAGAGAGGAAGAAGGGGCGGGCGATCAGATCATCGGCGCCGCTCTTCACCAGCATATCATGGACCTGCTCTGACTGCGCATAGTCGCAGCAGAACAGCAGTACGGCATTTTGGGCGCTGCTCCGCAGCCTCTGCACGATGCCTGCCAGATCCGGATCGTCCAGATGTCCATTCACCAAAATCAAATCTGCTGACTTTTCCTGCAGCTGCTTTTCCGCATCTGCAACCGTGGCAGCCGTAATAAACGAAATTTTGAATTCCTGCAGAGACGCGCTTACATTGTGGCAGAAAACAGCATCGTCAGAGAGCAGCAGAATACGCTTGGCGCTGAGGCTCGGCTTGACGCGATGGTCAATGGGAAGCGTCAGCATCACCTCAAAACGGCTGCCCTTGTTCAGTTCACTCTGCACGGTGATCGTGCCGCCCATCAGATCCACGATGTTCTTTGTGATGGCCATGCCAAGGCCGGTGCCCTGCACCTTGTTCGTCATGGAATTTTCGGCCCGGGTAAACGGCTCGAAAATATGCTCCATGAACTCAGGCTCCATTCCGTAGCCGGTGTCCTCCACCGTAATGCGGAGAGCTGCAGAATCGGGATCCGCACAGGGGATCTCGGCAAGGTCAAAGTTGATGGTACCGCCATTGGGCGTATACTTTACGGCATTGGACAGCAGGTTCAAAAGGATCTGCCGCAGGCGCACACTGTCACCGATCAGGTACTCATGAGCGATGGTGTGGACACGGATATTAAAGGTCTGTCCGCGCTCGTTGGTCTGGGAGCGGATAATGCTGTCCACCTGCCCAACCTGTTCGGCAAGGCTCACCATATCCTGATTCAGCACGACCTCGCTGGACTCGATCTTGCTCATATCCAAAACGTCATTGATCAGGCTGAGCAAATGACGGCTGGACATGCGCACTTTTTCTATGTAGGTGTGCATTTTGTCCGATGCATCCCTGTCATGGGCCATGAGATCGGTGATGCCAACGATCGCATTCATGGGCGTGCGGATATCATGGGACATGTTGGCCAGAAATTCACTCTTGGCCCTGGTGGCAGACTGCAATTCCGCATTGAGCTTCTCAAGTGTGGCATTGCTCTGCCGTTCAATAGCCAGTTCCTTCTTCTGCTGCATACGGAGCAGCCAGAAAACCGCCAATGCGCTGAGAAGAACCATAGTCACAGCAAAAATCATCACAAAACGGATGGTCATATTGACCAGTTCAACCGTATTTGTAGCCACATACTCAGACGGCACAAGGAAAATCAGAGACCATTCGGCATTTTCCATCCGGTAAAGAGCATAATAAATCTCCTCGCCATTCATCAGCGCATTGGAATAGGCAATACTATTCTTTTCCAACTCCGCCCGCGTAGCAGCAAAGGAACTTCCATGCAGATACTCCATTCCCTCCAGAACCGTATAGAGATTAAAACCGCTAAGCAGCGCCCTACTACTATTACTGCTGCTGAACAGCTTCAGCCCAGAAGTATCCACCACATACACGCAGTTATTTCCGCCGTAGGCGCTGCACTCAAAACACGGGTTCAATTCATCCATATTCTGCGAAATGCCGCAGTAAGTGAATGTAATTTGCTTATCGTCATCCCAAACGGTAATGGGCTCGTCCAGCTTCTGAAAAAACACCATTCTTGTTTTATCCGTAATTAAGGAATTAGTTACATAGCTTACGCGCTCCGGGGAAGAAGCCAAATAATTTCGCTCCGCCAAAAGTCCCTGCCAACCATTTTGAGTACAGTACGCTCCCGTTTTATCCACTGCAACTACATTACACTGGATATTCTCAAAGTCGGCCAGATAAACCTGTTCCCGCATAAAAGAAAGCAGTTCATCCATAGTCTCCGGTTTTTCATGCTGAATGGCGCGGACATACTCTGAGGTTGTACGCCACTGGTTGTCCACCACATCCTCCAGGCCGGAAAACAACTGGGTCGTCACCTCCCGCATCTGACTCAGACGTTCAGCATAGAGGATCTGGTCAATATATGAATTGTAAAAACTCAGAAAAACGAATACGCTGCCGAGCACAAACGCGAGCACCACAAGCAGTATGATCGCAGACTGCCTGTTTCCCGTTCTGCCGTGCCATGCCTCTTCCGATGGTTTATTCATAATTACTCCCAAACAATATCCTTTGTGCTCAGGGTCTCAAACTGGCTGAAATAGCTTCTGGCTGCCTCCAGTCCCAGCACACCGCTGTCCTGAAGTCCGCCGGCTTCTTCTGCAATTTCATTGGTCACACCGCAGACAGGAATGGTATAGATTGCATTGTCATCCAACTCCATTCCGCCTTTCGTTACAAGGACGTAGGAGAACGGATCCCCGTTTCCGTAATTATCAAAGCCGGTCTCTGCCAGTTTCTTGATCTGTGCGCCCGTGAGCGTCAGTGTCTCGATATTGCCTCTCCAGCCTGTAGGCAGAATAGACACGAGTTCCTCGTCACCCACAGGCAGAGGAAACAAGCAGCCGCTAACCCCCTTGTGGTTCATATACTTAAAAGTATAATCCGGATTGTACTTCCACTCGTTATACGAAATCAGCGCTGCATCTGCACCGATGGCATCGGCATAGCATATACCTACCAGTCTGGCACAGTCCACCGTACCGATAGTCTCTGTAACTGTAGTATAGGTCTCTGGATCGTTATCAGTAACAAGATGCTGATTTTCGTCGATTCCCCGGATGACATCTTCCAATGCGATCTCGCCTTTTATGTAGGAGAGAACCATTTCACCAACAGGCAGGGCAATATTCTCCCAGCCGGAGTAGATCAAATTGGCGGTATGACCGCTATCCAGTTCGTCCATCATATCGATATAGTAGCTGTATTCATCAGGCGTCCAGTCACGTAAGGGCAAGAGTCTGGAAGCACTCTGTGTTGGATCAAGAGACAAAATACCATCTACGGTAGACAGCACTTCCATAATGTGGAGTGCATCCTCTAGCTTTTGCTCATTTCCCGCCTCGCCAAGTGATTTATTCAGGCCGACATAGCGGCTGACGCTCAGCAGAAAGACATTCTGGCTGCCATCCTCCGACAGATACGGCATCAGGCGATAAGTATCCACTGCATTGGTTTTTTCTACCAAATCATTGC
>CAKTGW010000061.1 GCA_934561725.1 uncultured Oscillospiraceae bacterium | reverse complement strand
GGTCTTACCGCTTCCTGCAGCGGCAGAGACCAGAACAGAGCTTTCTCTGCTGTATATCGCCGCCCTCTGTGAGGGGGTAAATTCAAGCTTTGCCATGTTCCGCCTCCTTCTCCCGCATGAGCTCATACACCCTGTCGTATTTCATCTTTAATGCATAATTGCGCTTATCGCGCCCCTCGGTGAAGAAGCAGGCATCCCGATATTCGCACCAGAGGCAGGCATTTTCCTGCTGGCTGCGGTAATATGGATCCGCCTCAATGCTTCCGCTCTTCAGTTCTCCTGCCAGCTCGCGCAGGCTCTCGTCCAGGAACCGTGCGATACAGCCCAGCTGCTCAGCCGTTGCCAGTGCATCGCCCGTAGGCTGCCCCTTTTTGAACACAACAGGCAGATACCGGGTGTCTTGTCCGTGCTCCATAGCCTCCAGCACCGCCGGATCGTTGAGTACAAGTCCGCTGCGGCGCTTTTCCTTTCCACGCCGCTCTGCCAGCTCCTCTTCCGAAAGCTCTCCATCGGCGGAGATCAGGCTCTCCCGTGCCGGAACATACAGGGCCCCCGCGGGGACGATCTCGTGTCCGTAGCGCGCTTTTCCGCGCTGTGCCAGTGCGAAAAGATACATCAGCATCTGCATATTGCGGCCATACCAGACATCCGCAAGGTCAAAGCTCTTCCGTCCGGTCTTATAGTCCATCACACGGAGATACAGCTTTCCGTCGTGGAGCCATCCGTCCACACGGTCTGCCGTACCCACCAGCTGCGCATCCTCTCCCAGTTCCAGCGCCTCAACACCCGCACCGGAAAAGCTGAGTTCGAAATCCAGCGGCTCAAAATCGGATCGCGACAGCTCCTCTACCATATCCCAAACCACAGCACGAACCGTATGGTTCATGCGGCGGAACAGATAGATAAAGCGCTCTGTGCGCTCCCGGAAGTCGTTCAGCTTTTCATGGACATACGCCTCCACATAACGGTCGCAAAGCCTGTCCACCTGTTCCCGGCTTGTCTGAGCAAAGGAGCCCTCTGCGCAGATATCCCGCACGGTGTGCTCCAGCACATAGTGGATAAAGCTGCCCATCTGGGGCGGATCAAAGCCGGCGCTCTGCCGCGGCCGCGCCTTCAGGCCATACTGCATGAAAAAGGCAAATTTGCAGGAGGAAAACCGTTCTACCCGGCTGGCTGAAAGGCGCAGCTTCTCACCGTACAAGGCACGTACACTCTGTTCAGACAAGCGCCCACGGTCCATCTCTGCCCGCTGCTTCAGCGCCTCCAGTCGCTGACCGGCGCCCTTGTTCCGGAAATAGGACAGAGCCGCAAGTCCCACAGGCTCACCGCTGCGCAGAGCGCCGGCCGCCAGCAGCCATGCACTGCTGCGGCTCCACCCCGCAGCTCCGGCGCTGTCTATGGGATGGATCTCCAGCCCGAACAGTTGCTGCGCCCGGCGCATGACAAAGGAGGGCTGTGCTGCCGCGCCATCCGCACCGGCCGGGCAATAGCTCAGTGTGATCGACTCTGCCGGCAGGCTGATGCAGTTATAAATGATGTTCATCTCCCGCTCCAGTTCTGTTCCGGCACCGCTGCCCAGCTCGATCCCCATTTCCAGCAGCTGGCGCCGTTCCTCCGGGGAAAACACGCCGCCCTGCTCCTGGATCTGAGGAAGCCGCTGATCTGACGCGCCCAAAACGATCAGATGCCGCAGCCTTCTGCGGCGCATACGGTCCATCTCACCAGCCGTGACCCGATCCAGTGAAACAGGGATGCTGCCCACATCGCACTGCATCAGCATCAGCTTATAGAGCCGTCCAAATTCTTCCAGAGACATCTCCGCATCACCCAGCACCAGAACCGCCTGCTCCAGTGCCTCTACTGCAACATCCCACAGCTGGCTGTACTCAGCCGCCAGAGCCGGCTCGCCGCGATCCAGCAAAGTCCCAGCCCGGCGCTCCAGGTTTTCCGGGAGATGGACCTCCTCGAAAAAGCCGGCTACGGCTCTTGCCTGTTCGGCAACGGTCCGCCCCTGACGTCCCGCACGGCGCAAATGCTCCAGCGGCGTAATGACCCGGCACCGAAGTGCATTCAGCCGCTCCAGCGCCGCCGCACTCTCCGGGTCAAATTCGTGATCATAGCCCTCCGGGTGCTGAGTCCACTCTCTCTGCCACATGGAGCCGCGCACGGACCAAAGAATGCAGTAATTTTCCAGCCGGTCCGTCTCATCCCGGTTCAAGCCCATAAGTCCGGTTTTCAGACAGGCAAACATATCCTCATATTCATAGCCGCCCACAGCCGCATCCATGGCTGAACAGAGCATAAGCGGTAGCGGCTTTTGCAGTACATCACTGCGTCCGGCCACATACAGCGGAACTTTGTACTGTTCAAAGGCCTGCTCCAGCGCGCTGCGGTAGTCCTCAAAGCCACGCACAGCCACGGCAATATCCCGCCAGCGGCATCCGCTCTGCACCAGCTGGCATGCACGGGCTGCGGCAAGGGCGCACTCCTGCTGAATACTGCTGCCGCGGCAGAGCACGACCTTTCCCTCAGCATCAAAGCTCTGCTCTGTATACCCAAAAAGATAGCGTTCCAGTATTGCCGCAGGCGTATCGGAGCTCTGATGCATTGTACAGAGCTCCAGCCTTTCGCCCCAGCTTTCCGCCAGCTTGGCAAACCAAAGCGCCGTCCTGCGGGACAGTTCAAAAACCTCATTTTCCTCATACAGCTCTTCCATGGTGAGGCAGAGCGTAAGGTCTGTACAGTGCCCGGCAAGCGCGTGGATCACCTCGCGCTCTGCGGGCGTAAAGTCCACAAAGCCGTCTATATATATTGCACCCAGACGCAGCTCGGGATGTTCGTTCAGATTCTCCGCCAGAGCGCTCATCCGGTCGCCGGGATCCAGCTCTCCTCTGGACGTCACCGCATCATAGGCGGCAAGGATCAGCGAGAGATCCCCCAACTTATCATGCAGAGCGTCTTCTCCGCTCTGTGCCTCTTCCATCAGGCGTTCAGCCGTAATATGTGCGTTTTTCAGCTCATCTATCGCTTTAAGCAGCACCTGCTGCAATTCGGTCCCGCGGCGCGCTGAGCCATAGACGCGCAGACGGCTCCAGATATTCTCCAGCGCCTTATTCAGCGCCAGAATGCGGCCGCTGTTGGTAAGAAAACGGCGCTCGCCGCCGATCCGGTCAGTGATCCGCCGTGCCAGTCGGGTAAAGCTCAGCACTTCGGCGTGCAGGCTCATCCCGTCGCCGCACATACGGCACAGCTCGCGCTCAGCCTCGTGACTGTACTGTTCGGGGACGATCAGCCATATTCCGTTTTCTCCCCGGGCCGCCCGTGCAGCCATCTCGTCCATCACCCGGGCCGTTTTTCCGCTTTTTGCTCTGCCGGTAATCAGCTTCAGCATATTCCGCCTCCTGAAGTTAGTCAGCTGTATTTTATCACAACTCATTGACCTCCACAAGCAGCCATGATAAACTATGGATATGTCCGATTTATGTATTATGTAAACTTTCAGGAGATGTAGCTATGAAAACACCGGTCATCCACCCCACAGTACATATTGCCCCCGGCGCTGCCGTAGTCGGAGATGTTACGCTGGAGGAAAATGTAAATGTGTGGTACAACAGCGTTATCCGTGCAGACTATGACAGCATCCATATCGGTGTGGGCACAAATGTACAGGACGGCTGTCTGCTGCACATCAGCGCAGGCTGTCCGGTCTCCATCGGCCGAAACGTGACGATCGGTCACGGTGCCATCGTGCACGGCTGCTCCGTGGGCGACAACACGCTGCTCGGCATGGGTTCTATTATCATGGACCGGGCCGTGATCGGCAAAAACTGCATTATTGCAGCCGGAGCACTTGTTACCGGCGGCACAGTCATCCCCGACAACAGTCTGGCTGTAGGCGCACCCGCCCGGGTCATCCGGAGCACAACGCCGGATGAATGGGAGAAAAACCGTTATACTGCCGCCCACTATGCAGAGATCGCTCCGGAACAATTCTGAGGCAGTCGTCGCAAATATGTAGATTTATTCACAATTATCGGGTATTATAGTAACAATATTAAAAAGTAGGTGTATGTATGTATTTTGATTACACATATCTTGTTCTTGTCATGCCCGCCATTCTTCTGGCTATGTGGGCCAGCGCCCGCGTAAATTCCACCTTCAGCCGCTATCGGCAGCAGCGCTCCCGCCGGCACATCACGGGTGCCGACGCCGCCCGGGCCGTTCTGGATGCAAACGGGCTTTACCAGGTTCGGATCGAGCATATCTCCGGCAATCTCACAGACCACTATGATCCCCGCAGTAATGTGATCCGCCTTTCTGACAGCGTATATGGAGATACTTCTACCGCAGCCATCGGCGTGGCCGCACACGAAGCCGGACACGCCATTCAATACGCCGTGGGCTATACGCCCATCAAGCTGCGTGCCGCCATTATTCCCATGACCAACATTGGCTCTCAGCTGGCTTTCCCCCTTGTCCTTGTAGGCTTGCTGCTGAACATGCTCAATCTGGCCTATCTGGGCATTGCGTGCTTTGGCCTCTCTACCATATTCCAGCTGATCACACTGCCTACAGAGTTCAATGCAAGCCACCGTGCTCTGGCCGCGATTGAGGCCGGACACCTGCTGGATGAAGATGAAATGGCCGGCGCCCGCAAAACTCTGTCTGCCGCCGCCATGACCTATGTTGCCGCCCTGGCAGTTTCTCTGGCTCAACTGCTCCGTCTGCTGGTGATTGTGGGCGGACGCCGCCGGGATTGATCCGCCACACTTCACAAGAATAAGCAGAAAATTGATAAGGCTCCCCTTGATGCCAAGGGGAGCCTTTGTCTGCCCAAATATGTTTTATTATTTTTCGTTGAGCTGCTCCAGACGTTTTTGAAGCTCTTTTATATCGCTGTCCAGCCCCGGAAGCTTCTTTTTGCGCAGTATATCCAGCGCCCGCTGTGCCTCCTCAGCCTGGTTCTGTCCACACAGGTCAAAGACCTCCAGCACCTCCATCAGCGTATTCAGCTCCGGCTGGATGCGCTGCTTTTGCAGCAGAACAGCATTTTTCTCCAAAAGCGCATGCGCTGCTTCATTTTGCCCCAGATAAAAGCCAACATAAGCACGATTGGCCGTCCAGCAGGCACGCAAGGGCGCGGACAGGCTTTGTGGACGCAGTCTGTCCAGCTGCGCCCGCGCCGCCAGCCAGTCCTGCTTTTCGCAGTAGGCCGCGCAGAGATTGATGTAATACACAGCTCTGAGCTGCGGCGATTTTTTATTGCCCAGCAGCCTTGTGAGCTCTGCAATATACCGGTCCGGATCGCTGTGCAGCAGCGGAGCTGCCGCAGCAACAGAGGCATTCAGCTCCCGGTACCACATCAAATTGATCACATACCATGAGAGCACCGCCGCCAGACACAAAAGCAGGAAGAGCGCCACTGTCATTTCCGTGCTCAGGTCAAATGCCGCAGTACAGATTCCCGCGGCCAGACAGGCCAGCAGATATACGCACCACCAGATCCGGCGGATCCTTTTTTTGTTCTTCTCCATCTGCCATTCCTTAATCAGTAAAATCTATAGAGGTGCGGAAAATACACGTGCCATCCATATTTACTACCGATGCTCCGGTCTCGTCCACCAGCGAATAGCAGCCCTGAATAATTCCGCTGCCGATCCCTCCCGGGTAGACAATAGCCTTGCCGTCCATACCCACCAGCGTGACATTGTTTCCGGACCATCCGGCAAGATAAACCGTATCTGTGGCATAGTCCTGAACCGTATAGACGCCGTACTCACATCCGCTGAGGCTGGCCAGGACTTCCCCATCCAGTGAGAACAATGCGCCCTCACCATCGGCTGTTACTGCGGTGATATAGCCGCCGTACTGCTCCAGCTGTGTATAATCGCCCTCAACAAAGATCTGCTCCTCACCGTCATAGATGACAAAGCCATTCTGTCCGGCTCGTACCGTTTTGAATACGGCTCTGCCCTCATAGACGTCCGGATATTCCAGCAGTCCCAGATCATTCAGCTGCACATCATAGCCCTTGATCGTGTCGCTGCTCCAGTCGGTGATCAGATAGCCTTTATTCAGTTTATATGCCGTGGGTGCATCTACCCCGCTGAGATCTGCCAGCTGTTCGCCTTTTGTGCTGAACAGCAGCTTCCGGCCGTCTGCACAGGTTGCGATCAGTCCCCCGCCGTCCATAAAGCTCATATCCGTATACTCCGGACGAAGTACCCATTTTCCGCTGCTGTCGATCACGCCCCACGGACCGCCCCATTGGGGCTGCACGCATGCGATCCCGTCCACGAAGGCATAAGCCGAGGCGAAGTATCCGTTAAATTCGTCTGACTGCAAAAGCTTTCCGTTGTAATCCATAAATACGGTCCGTCCATCCTCCAGACTGACCCGGGCAAAGCCTTCGCTCAGATTCATAAAGTCATACTGAAAATCCGGATCGTTCCTGTAGTCACCTAAATCGACCTCCGGACGGATATCCGAGAGGTTGAGCACTACATTGCCGTCAAAATCCATAATACAGGCATGGTCTATATCTCCGATATAATTACCGTCGGCATCATAGCGTATATCAAACAGGTTGATATAGCCATCATTGTTCAGGTAAATGCTGCTGTAAAGGAAATCCGTACACCAGCTGCCGTCAGATGCGCACAGGGCATATCGCTCCTCCGTGTTCTCCTCGGAGCCGCTGCGTCTGCTCAGCAGCAGTGCATAAC
>CAKTGW010000060.1 GCA_934561725.1 uncultured Oscillospiraceae bacterium | reverse complement strand
TGGACCTGCAGGATTATGGGGTCAACATCACAGAGACCGGCTGGCATTATCGCTTGTGGGATCTGCATGGAGCTCTGGATGATTATGCCTCCGGCGATGACCGGGGTGTGATCAACAGCGCGCTCAATGCAGCCATGCAGAACGGCTTGACTGAGCTCCACAATATTTTGGGACGGGATTTTGACTTATACTATTGGCAAAATGGCGAAGCAGACTGAGCCGAAGAAAGGGAGAAATAAAAGATGAAATTTGCGAAAAGAATGGAACGCTTCGGTGAGGGAGTATTTGCAACGCTGCTGGCGATTAAAAATCAGCGGCTGGCCGAGGGAAAGCTGGTCGTGGACTTGAGCGTGGGCGCGCCCAATATTCCGCCGGCGCCCCATATTCTGGAAACAATGGCACGAGAGGCCGGAGATCCGAAAAATTATATCTATGCCATTTCCGATACAGCAGAGCTCCAGGATGCGGTGGCAGCCTGGTATGCGCGGCGCTACGGCGTTGCGCTGGATCCGCGGACGGAGATCTCTTCGCTGCTGGGCTCACAGGAGGGACTGGCGCACATTGCGCTTACAGTTGCGGATGAGGGCGACTATATTCTGGTGCCGGATCCCTGCTATCCCGTTTTCGGAGACGGCCCTCTGATCGCCGGAGCGAAGCTGCACTACATGCCCATGCGCCGGGAGAATAATTTTATCATAGATTTTCGGGAAATCCCGGAGGACGTAGCCCGCAAGGCAAAAATGATGGTTGTTTCCTATCCTAATAACCCCACGACGGTGCTGGCTCCGGACAGCTTTTACCGGGAGCTTATCGCTTTTGCAAAAGAGTACGACATTGCGGTGCTTCACGATAATGCTTACAGCGAACTGGTGTTCGACGGCAAGAGCACCGGCAGCTTCCTGCGCTTTGAGGGGGCAAAGGATGTGGGCGTTGAATTCAATTCCCTCTCCAAAACCTATGGCATGGCCGGTGCGCGGATCGGCTTCTGCGTAGGAAACAGTGAGATCGTCGGCGCCCTGAAAACACTGAAGTCCAATATGGACTATGGTATGTTCCTGCCGGTACAGAAAGCAGCGATTGCGGCCATTACCGGAGACCAAAGCTGCGTGGAGACGACACGGCTGGCCTATCAGCGCCGCCGGGATGTGCTCTGTGACGCGTTTGACCGGATCGGCTGGCATATTGACAGATGTGAGTCGACCATGTTTCTGTGGGCAAAGATCCCGGAAAAATTTTCCAACAGCCAGGAGTTTGCAATGTCTCTGGTGGAGCAGACAGGCGTGATGGTCACGCCGGGCAGCGCGTTTGGCCCCGGAGGAGAGGGATATGTGCGCTTGGCTTTGGTTCAGGATGAGGATGCGATCCTTCAGGCGGCTCAGTCAATCAAGGAAAGCGGGATATTGAACTGATGCGCGAGGCTTTGAATTATCTTGCGGCACTGGAGGCCAACAATAACCGCGCGTGGTATCACGCCCACAAGGCGGAGAAGGCCGAGGCAGACGGCGAGTTTGCCGCATTGATACAGGAGTTGCTGTTCCGCAGCAGCGAGGATGAGCCGGAGCTGATGTGGCGCCGGCCCGAAGAGCTGATTTTCCGTTTGCCCCGTGATGTGCGCATGTGGCGCGATAAGCCGCCCTATAATCCGGCTTATCGCGCCAGTATTTCGCCTTGGGGCAAACGCAGCATCCCGGTGGGGGGATTCATCAGTATCCAGCCGGGAGATCGCTCGTTTTTGGCCGGCGGTCTGCACACGGCCTCTTTTCGGGAGGCTACACTGATGGTGCGGGAGCATATTTTCTTCCATGCGGATGAATGGATGGCGATCCTGAATGCTCCGGATTTTAGCCGGCATTTTACTGTGCAGGGCGAGAAGCTCAAAAATATTCCCCGTGAATACGCTCCGGATGCCGTCTGCGGTGAATGGCTGAAGCACAAGAGCTGGTATGTGTACTGCCCGCTGAGCGATCAGCAGGTACTGTCGCCTGATCTTGCGGAATATGCGGCAGAAATGTTCAGAAAAATGCGTCCGTTTAATGCTTTTTTGAATGAAGCGCTCCGGGATTTCAAATTTCCGGAATGGGAACAGTAATGCAAGTCCCCCGGCCATATGGCCGGGGGACTTTTGTGTATTCAGATCAGCAGCGCACAGAGAAAATATGCAAGGCTTGCCGAGAGAAGGCCATGAAGCAGCTTGGCAAATGCGGCGGGTGCACACCTCAGCCCCGCAGAAACGGTTACAGCGGCAGTTTGAAATTGAACGGAAATGCCGCCCCAGCCCAGAATAAACGCGCACAACGCCAGATTTTCCGGAGTAGCTGCCATCCCGCGCAGACTGGCAATGCCGCTGCCCAATTCCAGCAGACCAAGGATCAGGCTTTCGCTTTGGCCGATGGAGAGTACAGTGTGTTCATATAAAAGGCCGGATAAAACAGTAAACAGCCCGCTTTCGCGCATCAATGCAGCCAGCATGGAAAAGAAAATGACAAAGCCGGAGATCATGGCCGTGCTTTTGACTGCGCGGGTCATTGCGTCGGTCATGGCTGCGGAGAAATTCACGGCGCAGACGGCACTGTCCGGGGGAGAGGACACTTTGTTGCCCGAACAAAGTGCGGCACCGGTCAGGATAGCTGCAAGTATGTGGACAGCATACAGGAGAACGCCCAGTGCTGACGAATGAAAAACTCCGATCCCGGCCATGCCGATGATAAAGGCGGGGCCGGTGTTGTTGCAGAACAGGAGCAGCTTTTGTCCTTCGGCCTTTGATATGGCGCCGCTGGAGGACAACTGGGCTACAGCGGCGGCGCCAAGCGGGTAGCCGCCGGTCAGCCCCAGAATAAAAGCACTGGCACCGGCGCCGCCGGCACCAAACAGCGCACGCAGCGGCTTTTCGGCCCAGCGGCCGAGATAGCCGGGGAGGCCCAGCGCGCACAGAAGATTGGAGAGTACAAAAAAGGGCAGAAGCGTTGGCGCGATCACATTGGCACAGAGTGCCAGCCCGTCTCCGGCACCAGTTACAGCGGCAGCGGAGTAGCGCAGCATGGCGGCAAAGACCAGCGCGGAAAAGCAGAGCGGAAAAACGCGTTTTATAGCAGTGATGGACATGCTTATTCCTCCCGGTTTGTCCGTATATGGAGACTATATGGGCTTAAAGCGGCCTTCATGCGCATATATTCTCTCAGCGGAGGTGTGGGAATGGGAAAGCGATTGGAGAAAACTGCGGCATTCTTTGACATTCCAGCAGAAGCGCTGCCGGATATACCGAAGCTGATTATAACCGGCAGCCACCGGATCGTTATTGAGAATTACAGCAAGATCAGGAGCTTTTCGCCGGAAAGGATCGAGATCGCCTGCGGAGGGCAGAGTCTGTGTCTGCGCGGCGACGCCTTTGAGCTGGAAAGGCTGACGGCCAGTGAGCTACATATACGCGGAAGAGTTTTGCTTGCAGAGCTGGACTGAGGAGGAAAATATGGAAAGAACAGTTGAAAAGCTGCGGGGATGGGCTCAGGTATCTGTCTGCGGTGCAGAACCTGCACTCTTTTTGAACTGCTGTGCGTCCCGCGGAGTAATGCTCATGGCGTGCAGAGCGGTATCTCCCACAGAGCTTGGCTGCATCGTTCCGCGGCGCTGCCTGAAAGCAGCACGGGACTGTGCCGCGCAGTCGCAGTGTACGCTGACTGTACTTGCCCGGCGGGGCGGAAGCTATACGCTGAGCCGTGTCCGCCGGCGGTATGCACTGCTTGCGGGACTGCTGGCCGTGCTTCTGCTTTTGGGAGCCTCCAGCTTACGCATATGGGATATTGATGTTCGGGGAAATGAGCAGATCTCGCGTTCAGAGATCCTTGGGGCGCTGGAAAGCTGCGGCGTCTTTATAGGCGCGGATTGGACCGGCTTCAGTGCCGACCGTATCCGTTCCCAGGCGCTTCAGCTTCTTCCGGAACTGAGCTTTCTGACGGTGAATGTCCACGGAAGCAGGGCCACGGTGATCGTCCGCGAACGCATTCCGGTACCGGAGATGGATAATGCCCGCGTACCGGAGAGCATCATTGCGGCCAAGTGCGGCGTGATAGAGAGCATAAATGTGTTTCGCGGCGCGGCGGCCGTAGCTCCCGGGAGCGCGGTGCTGCCGGGGGACGTGCTGATCTCGGGGGCGGTTCCCGGCATAGAGCTGTGGGATAAACCGGCGCGCTATAGCTTTGTCAGCGCTCTGGGAGAAGTGTGGGCGCGGACGACCTATGAATTTACGGCGGCAGCACCGCTGCAGGTGGAGGTGAGAGAGGAGACCGGGCGTACCGCACGAAATTTTGCTCTTGTTTTTGGCAAAAAACGTCTAAATTTTTATAAGAATACTGGAATTTACCGCACCAGTTGTGATACAATTTATAACATATTGAACTTGGAGGCCAAGGATCTTTTTACTTTGCCGTTTTCGCTGGTTCAGGAGGTACGAAAGCAATATGTGTCTCACTCTGAGACGCAGCTGCCGGAAGAGGTATATCCAACACTGCAAAATGAACTGGCGGCGCGGCTGAAGCGGGAAATTGGCCCGGATGGACAGATCCTGTCGCAGCAGCTTTCTGTCCGCGAAGAAAACGGGTGGGTATACATGACTCTGCGCGCCGTCTGCCGGGAAAATATAGCTGTAAGGCAGACTGCGGAGATTCCCTCCGGAGAGGAAGAAAGCACATGATCGAGAAAACGATATCTGTAGAACGCATGGAGCATATTATTGATGTGTTTGGCTCTTTTGACCAGAACCTGCGCATTATCGAGACCGAACTGGACGTAAAGGTCACGGACCGGGATGACCAGCTGAAAATATCGGGAGAGGCCGACAATGTGATGTTGGCCGAAAAGGCTATCGACAGCCTGCTGAGTCTGGCAGCCAAGGGTGAGAAGATCGATGCACAGAATGTGCGGTATATCATCAAATTGGTGACAGAGGGCCGTGAGAGCAAGGTAAATGAGCTGGCGCGCGATGTGGTGTGCATTACAGCCAAGGGCAAGCCGGTCAAGGCAAAAACTTTGGGACAGAAGCAGTATATCGAGGCGATCCAGAACAATACGGTCACGCTGGGGATCGGCCCCGCCGGAACGGGCAAGACTTACCTTGCAGTAGCCGCTGCTGTAGCAGCCTTCCGCAATAAAGAGGTCAACCGCATTATTCTGACCCGTCCGGCCGTTGAAGCCGGCGAACGCCTGGGCTTCCTGCCCGGTGATTTGCAGAGCAAGGTGGATCCATACCTGCGCCCGCTGTATGACGCTCTGTTTGATATGCTGGGTGCGGAGACCTATAACAAATACCTGGAAAAGGGCAACATTGAGGTAGCGCCTCTGGCGTATATGCGCGGGCGGACGCTGGATGACAGCTTTATCATTCTGGACGAGGCACAGAACACCTCGCGGGAGCAGATGAAGATGTTTCTTACCCGCATGGGCTTCGGCTCCAAAATGGTCATTACCGGTGACGTAACGCAGATCGACCTGCCCTCGGATAAGCCCAGCGGACTGAAAGAGGCCATGCGCGTACTGGAGGGAATAGAGGATATCAAGATCTGCCGGCTGACAGCGGCGGATGTTGTGCGCCATGTGCTGGTACAGCGGATCATAGAGGCGTATGAAAAGCACAGTAAATCGGAGGAAAACACCTCTAAATTGCCCATTCCGCCCCATCGCTACAAAAGGAAGCAGTAAGTTATGAAGCACGATATTTATATTTCCCGGGACAAGTCCGGCCTGGGCTCTAACCAGGCGGCCAGGCTGATCAAAAAAGCTGTCAATGCAGCACTGGCGGCTGAGGGAATATCTGTTCCCTGTGAGGTGGATGTGCTCCTCACGGATGATGCAGGTATCCACAGCATCAATCTGGAATTTCGCGGCGTAGACCGCCCCACGGATGTACTGTCTTTTCCGATGAATGAGCTGCACCCCGGCAATTTTGACGCGGAGCTGTGCGAACGCAATCCCGAGACGGGAGCCATTCTGCTGGGAGATATGGCCATTTCTCTGGAGCGTGCAAGAGCGCAGGGAGAAGAATTCGGCCATGGCGAAGAGCGGGAGATCTGCTATCTGACCATTCATTCTGTCCTGCATCTGCTGGGCTATGACCATATGGACGAGGGAGAAGACAAAAAGCTTATGCGTGAGCACGAAAAGGCTGTGTGCCGCATTCTGGGCATCTAGCATGAAGTGTTTTGTCTATGCGGCGCGTGGCGTGTGGCGCACGGTATGTACAGAGCGCAATATGCGCATTCATCTGGCTGCGGCGTTTTATGTTGTTCTGGCGGGCTTTATCTGCCGTATCACAGCCTTGCAGTGGTGTACCGTATTGCTGTGCATTGCTGCGGTCACGGCACTTGAATGCCTGAATACGGCAGTAGAGGCCGTGTGCGATGCAGTGACTGCGGAGTATTCGGCGCATATAGAGCGGGCCAAGGATGCCGCTGCGGGTGCAGTGCTCTGTGCCGCAGCACTGTCTGCAGTGACAGGCGGAATTATTTTTTTCAATGCTGCCTGTATGCAGTGTGTGGTGGAATTTATTAGAAGATATCCCCTGGGGGCGGCTGCAATTGTCCTCACTGTGCCCCTATGGATAAAATTCATACGAATGAGGAGAACAAAAGTATGTCAGAAATCAAAAAAAATGCGATGATCACGATCTGCGGGCGCCCCAATGTGGGCAAAAGCACGCTGACCAATCAATTGGTGGGCGAAAAGATCGCCATCGTTTCAAACAAACCGCAGACTACCCGCAACCGGATCTGTGCGATCGTCAATTCGGGAGATACGCAGCTGGTTATCATGGATACACCGGGACTGCAC
>CAKTGW010000059.1 GCA_934561725.1 uncultured Oscillospiraceae bacterium | reverse complement strand
GAGAGGGACGAACTGAAGCTGGAGGATACGATCACAGCTTCGGCCCGGGCCAGCTCTATGGGCGGATCACAGATCTATCTGGAAGAGGGAGAGAGCATGTCTCTGCGGGATGTGCTCAAATCTATTGTGGTCTCCTCGGCCAACGACGCGGCTGTAGCGGTAGCTGAGCATATGTGCGGTACGGAAGCGGCGTTTGCGGCACGAATGAACCAGCGCGCAGCGGAGCTGGGGATGAAAAACACCCATTTTAATAACTGTACCGGTCTGTTTGATGATCCGGACCACTATACCACGGCGAGAGATGTGGCAATCATGTCCCGTGAACTGATCCGGCACGAGAGCATCAAGGACTATACACAGATCTGGATGGATACGGTCCGGGACGGTAAGTTCGGCCTGAGCAACACAAACAAGCTTCTGCGCCGCTATGAGGGCTGTACCGGGTTGAAAACCGGCTACACATCCAAGGCGGGGCATTGCCTGGCGGCAACCGCAGAGCGGGACGGAACGGAGTATATTGCGGTGATCATGGGGGCGGCCTCCTCGGATGAGCGCTTTCAGGATGCAGCGACTCTGCTGAATTATGCCTTTGCCAACTATGCATTGGTGCAGCTGACTCCGCCGGAGGCAATTGCCCCTGTGCGCGTTCAGGTGGGAGAGCAGGGGAGCTTCCAGCCGGAGCTACGCGGAAGGCAGAAGGTGCTGCTGCCGAAAAATCGGGTCAAGGATGTGGAATACGGCCTGGAGACGGTAGGAAGTGTTTCTGCGCCCATAACGGCGGGGACGGAGATCGGACTGCTGAGGGCAAGTCTGGACGGCGAGCCGATCGCAGAGCTTTCCCTGATCTGCCCTGTGGATATCCGCCGCCGGTCGCCGGTCGCTCTCTTTTTTGAGTTGGCGGCCATACTGTATGGTGAGTAGTATAAATTCCCCATTGAGCGCTGAAAATAGGTGCATATGCGCTTTTTCGCCCCACTTCGACTAAAAAAGGCAGTTGAAATATACTGGAAAAGAGAGTAAAATACATACGTACCGCCGTATGACCGGAATGATCGGCTTTTATACGGTGGAGCTTTGATTGATACAAGGAGCTGCGAGTAAGATGGTAAAAGTCGATTTGACAGGAGCCGAGCATTTTTTCGATGGAGCGGGACCCAATTATGCAATGGCGGCTCAGGCTCATCGGACACTTGCCGATGGCACCGGCGCGGGACATGAATTTACCGGTTGGATCGAACTGCCGCGGAGAATACAGGACACGGAGCTGCGCGGGATCATCAATGCGGCGGAAAAAATTCGCAGCAATTCCCAGGCGCTGGTCGTGGTGGGGATTGGGGGTTCATATTTGGGCGCCCGCGCGGCTATTGAGCTGCTGGCCTGCGCCGAACGCCAGGGGCCGGATGTTTATTTTGCCGGAAACGGCCTGTCTCCGGATGCACTGAACGAGATCCTTGCGGCGCTGGGGGACAGAGACTTTTCTGTCAATGTGATCTCCAAGTCCGGAACGACGTTGGAGCCGGCGCTGGCTTTTCGTGTGTTCAAGTCCAGATTGGAGCAGAAATACGGTGCAGCTGCGGCACGTAAGCGTATTTATGCCACTACAGACGCCTCTAAAGGCGCCTTACGGGCTTTGGCAAGCTCAGAGGGCTATGAGTGCTTTGTAGTTCCAGATGATGTAGGCGGACGCTACAGCGTCCTGTCGGCGGTCGGACTTCTGCCTATGGCTGTGGCCGGCATTGATGTGCGCCGGGTCATCCATGCTGCCGCAGACGAGATGGAGCAGCTGAATCTGCGCAGCCCGGAAAACCCCGCATGGCAGTATGCGGCGGCAAGACAGAGCCTTTATCAGGGCGGACGGGGAATAGAGATCCTGGGCTGCTATGAGCCCCGGTTCCGCTATATGGGCGAGTGGTGGAAGCAGCTGTTCGGTGAGAGCGAGGGAAAAAACGGTGTTGGTATCTTCCCGGCATCCGTAGAATTCACGGCTGACCTGCATTCCATGGGACAGTACATTCAGGATGGTCCCCGCACGATGATGGAGACGATCGTGAGCTTTGAAGAGAGTCTGACACAGTTTGAGGTCCCCTTTGCCATGGGAGATCCGGACGGCTTGAATTATCTGGCCGGCAGAGACTTTGCCGAGGTGTGCCGGGTGGCACGTGATGCGGTCAGAGCGGCTCATATTTCCGGCGGCCTGCCCAATATCGGCATAAGTGTTACGCGGCGGGATGAAGAGGGTTTTGCGGCGCTGGTCTGCTTCTTTGAAATGGCCTGTGCGATTTCCGGATACATGTCCGGAGTGAATCCTTTTGATCAACCCGGTGTAGAGGCTTATAAGAAAAATATGTTTAAAATGCTGGGCGAGCCGGCGGACGTTTGTGAATAATCGGCAAAAGTTTAAAAATGCGTTGAAGTTTTAGTAAAAAGATGGTAACATATAAGTGCATCGTAGAGGACACGCTGCGGTGCTGTAAACATTAGAAGGAGCGTGGTTCATTTGGTAAAACTCATTATGGGTCTCAAGGGTTCCGGCAAGACGAAGAAGATGATGGATCTTCTCAAGAGCGCCATCGAAGCCGAAAATGGAGACATCATTTTCATTGACAAAGATAAAAAGCTCATTTATGACATTCCGTATACTGTTCGTCTGGTACACGGCAGCGATTACAGCATTTCCAGCAATGCACAGTTCAAGGGATTTATCAGCGGTATCCATGCCGGTAACTACGATATTACCCATGTTTTCATTGATAACTTCTTCAGAATGCTGGATGATACCTCCAATGAGGCTGTATCTGAGCTGCTGAGCTGGATGGATGCTTTCAGCGAGAAGGAAAATGTAAAGTTCACTGTCAGTGCCAGCGCCGATGTGGCCGGCCTGCCCGAGAGCATCACCAAGTATTTCTAAAAATTCGTCTATACAGTCCGGCGGCGGATATTTCCGCCGCCGGCTTTTTGATTTTATCAGTTAAAGCTTTCTTAACAAAATAAAAATAGCTTCTTTGTTGACGCAAAATCTTCAATCATGTAAAATATTGTCTGTCGGAGGTGAAACAATGAAAGATTTCAAGTGGGACAGCAAGTATCTTTATGCGGGCGTTACTGCCCTGCTGGTGATATTGTGCTGTATCGTCTTTTATATGATTTTCCAGAGGCTGGAGTTCATCAGTGCTGCGCTTATGAACTTTTTAAAGATCCTCTCGCCGTTTATATGGGGCGCGGTGATCGCTTATCTCCTGTGCCCGATGATGAAGTTTTTTCAGCACAATCTGTTTGGACCTCTGTCAGAGCGGATCGCAAAAAAAGAGCGTGCCCGTTTTGCTATTGCCCGCACGCTCTCTGTTGTAACGAGTATCATTGTGGCACTGACTCTGGTGTCCTCTCTGATTTGGCTGATCGCACCGCGCTTTTATGAAAGCATACGCAGCATTATCATGGCCCTGCCTGATTATCTGGTCTCCATGAATCAGAGGCTGCTGGATCTGCTGGCTGATTATCCGGAGATCGAGACACAGGTGCAGGAAATCGTGGACAAGCTTTACCGGAATCTGACAAACTGGCTGTCCAATGATCTGCAGCCGCAGCTGCAAAGCATGCAGAATCTGGTCGATATTATTTCCAGCAGCCTGAAGATCGTGTTTTCAACGCTGATGGATCTGTTTATCGGTATCATCGTCTCCTGCTACCTGCTGTACAATAAGGAAAAGTTCGGCGGGCAGATCAAGCGTATTCTCTATAGTCTGATGCCGGTGGAGCAGGTGGAGAGCGTTTTGCGCAGCCTGGCATTCATTGATCGCGTGTTTATGGGCTTCCTGGGCGGCAAACTGGTGGATTCTGCCATTATCGGCGTGCTTTGCTATATTGGCTGTTCACTGCTGAATATCCCGTATGCCACGCTGATCGCCGTTATTGTGGGCGTGACGAATGTTATTCCCTATTTTGGCCCGTTTATCGGAGCCGTCCCCAGTGCCTTCTTTGTCCTGATGGTCGATCCGTTCAAATGCCTGATCTTCCTGGTGTTTATTCTGGCGCTTCAGCAGTTTGACGGAAATATTCTCGGTCCGCATATTTTGGGAAACAGCGTTGGCATCAGCGGCTTCTGGGTCATGTTTGCCATTATAGTCGGAAGCGGGCTGTTCGGCTTTATGGGTATGCTGGTCGGCGTGCCGGTATTCGTTATTCTCAGCACCGGCTTTAATTATCTGGTAGAGACTCTGTTAAAAAAACGCGGCCTCCCGACGGAGACCGCGAAGTATACATGCCTGGATCATTTGGATCCGGTTACGCACGAGCCTGTGCGTAAGGAGGGGGAGGACATTCCCGAAGAGATCATCGAAGAACAGTGAACAGCTGATCGTGTGCCTGCTTCAGAGCAGTACAGAAGCTGTTGATCTCATCCATGGTGGTGAATCTTGAAAAGCCAAGACGGATCGCCCCGTCGATCACATCGTTTTTCAGTCCGATCGCTTCCAGTACATGGCTGCGGGCGCCCTTCTTGCATGCAGAGCTTTTGGAAACATAGATTTCACGGGCTTCCAGAAAGTTCATGAGCACTTCACTCTTGTATCCGGGCAGTGAGAGACTCATGATGTGAGGTGCGCCGAAGGGCAGGATCTGCGCGTCGGGGATCTCACTGCGGATGCGCTGTGCGCAGAACGCGCGCAGTTCTTCCATATGCCGGATACTGGCATTCAGGAGGGGACGGGCAACATTTACGGCCTCGGCAAAGGCTGCGATCTGCGGCATAGCCTCCGTTCCTGCCCGCAGGCCGCTCTCCTGACTGCCGCCGCAGATATAGGGCGGCAGGCGAAGCCCTTTTTTGATGTAAAGCGCCCCTATGCCTTTAGGGGCGTGTATTTTGTGCCCGCTGATCGAGATCAGATCTGCGCCAAGCTTATCTGCACGGAAGGGAATCTTGAGAAAGCCCTGCACAGCGTCGGTATGCAGGAGTGCGCGGCTGCTGCGTTTTTTCATTTCACGGACGATAGCGGCAATATCCGTCACTGCGCCGGTCTCGTTATTGACCAGCATAAGCGTGACGAGCGCGGTATCCGGACGCAGTGCGTTGGCCACGCTTTCGGGTGAGATGGAGCCGTCCGGCTGCGGAGCAAGCCGTGTGATGGCATAGCCTGCCTTTTCCAGACGGTCAACAGATTTACGAACGGCGTCGTGCTCAACTGCGGACGTGATGATGTGCCGGCCGATGCGCTTCTGCGCTTCCGCACCGGAGAGAATTGCCCAGTTGTCGCTCTCTGAACCGCAGGAAGTAAAGAACAGCTCTTCGGGCTGACAGCCCAGCGCACCGGAAATGACCTTGCGGGAGGTATCAAGCACAGCCTTTGCCCGCCGTCCCATTGTATGGGTGGAACTGGGGTTTCCGTAATTTTGAGTCATCATCTCAAGGGCTGCTGCCGCAGCCTCGGGGCAGACGCAGGTGGTGGCTGCGTTATCCAAATAAACACTCATGTTTTTATCTCCTTGATTTTCAGCTGATATGAATTATATGATAATTCGGTAAAAATCTCAAGGCAATTCTTTTTGGAGGGAACAGAATGAAGTTTGCGGTCCACACTCTTGGCTGCAAGGTAAACCAATATGAAACACAGGCCATAGAGAATTTGCTGCGCCAGCGTGGGCATAGAGATGTCCGGGATGGAGAGCAGGCGGATGTGATCATTATCAATACCTGTGCTGTCACGGCGGAGAGCGGGCGAAAATCCCGGCAGGCGATCCGGCGGATGCAGCACGATCATCCGGGGGCTGTTACCGCTGTCTGCGGATGCTTTTCACAGCTGAGTCCCGATGATGTGCGGGCACTGGGCGCGGATATTGTTTACGGCAGCGGCGATAAGCTGAAATTTGTTGAGGATCTGGAGGCATGCCTGGCCATGCATGAGAGTGTAACCTGCGTGGACGATCCTTTTCGGCGTATGGAATTTGAGGAGCTGCCGGCCGGAGCTGCGGATGGGCGTACACGGGCCATGCTGAAAATTCAGGATGGATGCGTGAACTTCTGCACTTATTGCGTGATCCCCTACACAAGGGGAAGAGTGCGCAGTCTGCCGGTGTCGGCGGCAGTGAGTCAGGCGATGGCTCTTCAGGCGGAGGGGTTTTCCGAGCTGGTGCTTACGGGAATAGAGATAGCATCCTACGGAAAGGATCTGCGCACGGGCGAGGATCTGTGTGCGCTGGTCTGCGCCGTGAGCCGGGCTGCCCCTGGTCTGCGTCTGCGTCTGGGCTCATTGGAGCCTACGGTGATCACAGAGGAGTTTTGCCGTTCGCTTTCCGAGCTGGGGAATGTATGCCGGCATTTTCATCTCTCCCTGCAAAGCGGCTGCGATGCTACTCTGAAGGCCATGAACCGCAAGTATGATACAGCGACCTTTTTTGAAAAAACAGAGCTGCTGCGGCGATATTTTCCGGGCTGTGGACTGACCGCCGATCTGATCGTGGGCTTCCCGGGGGAGACGGAGGAAGATCACCGGGCCACGTTGGACTTTATTGAAAAATGCGGTTTTTCCGCCATGCATATTTTTCCCTACTCACCCCGGCCGGGGACAAAGGCGGCGGCTATGCCGGAGCAGCTGGAACGGTCGGTCAAAGCCCGTCGCGCAGCCGAAGCACAGGCTGTGGCAGAGCGTATGCAGGCCGATTTTCTTCAGGCGCAGGTGGGGACAGTTCTGCCGGTGATTTTTGAGACCGTTGAAGAGAACGCGGCACTTGGACACAGTGATAATTACTGTGAGGTACGTTCTGATGGCGATGCGCCTCGCGGTATCGTAAAATATGTTGAAATAACCGGCAGAGACGGCCAGACGCTTACAGGGAAAATCATTTGAAATACGGAGAGAATGGTGCTATAATA
>CAKTGW010000058.1 GCA_934561725.1 uncultured Oscillospiraceae bacterium | reverse complement strand
AAAGAGAGATTTTACCATGTCAACGATCAGCATTATATCACCTCGTCAAAATTAACAATTGCATGCGTAGGATCCAGGCCAGATGAAGGACTGAGACTATACAATATGCATAAAAGAAAGCCCTGGGCGCACTTTCAGTGAGCGCCCAGGGCTTTTTGGTGTCAGTTTACATTAAGCAGACGCCGGAAAAGACCGACACCAAGGCCAATCAGAGGCACCGAGGCAAACAAAAGCAGCATCGGCGTACTGGCAATGGTAGTTGCAACCGTACCTACCCAGCCAATGGCAGCGGTAAAGATAGTCGTTACACTGGTAATGATAGCATCCATTTTTGCACCCCCTTAATTCACATTCATCAGACGGCGGAACAGGCCAACGCCCAGACCGATCAGCGGAATGGACGCGAACAGAAGCAGCATCGGCGTGCCGGCAATGGTAGTAGCTACCGTGCCGACCCAGCCAATAGCAGCCTCAAAGACGGTACCGACAGTACCAACGAGAGTTGCAACAGTCACAGCAGGAGTTTCCATAAATTTCACCTCATGTAATAAGTATTTTTACCGCCCTGAATACAAAGAGCATCAGGAACAAAGTAAACAGATAGATAATTGGCTCCATAGCCAGGAACGAAGCCAGGGCTTCCAGAAAAGCCGTGAATGAAGATACAGAGAACCAGCAGGCTTGCAAACCAAGCCCAGTTAAAGCCGAATTCAGTAACTGTATCTGTGACCTGTACAGTCTCGGCAGCATCGCCAACCACAACGACCTCAGACCGTGTCACATCGTATGTACGCTCAACGGGAGCATACTCCCCTATGACGGCAGTCAGAGCGTCCTGCACAGTATTAATAGCGTCATCATTCATTGGGAACACCTCACCCATTCAGATCTTTGTTATTCGTTATTTTATTATCTTGTTAAAATCACCAACTGGATGTATAATTTAGCCTAATATCAATCTATAATTTATATAAAATATACAAACAACTTTGGGCGATGTAAGCCATTCACGTCACCAAAGTGACTATTCACGTCAAAGTTGTTGCAGAAAATCAAATGGGAATATATAGTAAAAACCACAATAAACACGACGGAGGAGATACATAAAAATGAGCACTACTGCTAAAGAAAGACAAAAATTGAAGCTGTGGCAAAGACTTTTGGCAATCTCTGTTGTTCTTATTTTGGTCGGTTCCTGCCTTGGTTATGCAGTGAACACTGATTTTGGCAAGGTACAGGTAAAGGACATGTCCTTTGTTACAGACAGCGGCGTATCATTGGCAGGAACATTGTATATCCCGGATGGAACTTCGGCAGAGAATCCCGCTCCCGCGGTAATTGTTCAACACGGTGGAAACTGCAACCATGAAACAATGAGTGCATTTTCAGTTGAGCTTGCACGTCGTGGCTATATCGTTTTCAACGAGGAAGCCTGGGGCAACGGTTATTCGGACGTCAATCATAATGATGAGATTCCGACAACCGTGTATGCAGCACAATATCTAAGCCGACTGGCTATCGTTGATAAGGAAAGCATTGGCCTGATAGGACACTCAGCTGGCGCGCGGCAGGTATGTCAGGGTGCTCTTTATAATGATAACGAATTCGGCGTTCGCTCTGTGCTTGTTATTGGCGCCGGAGCGACAGATTTTACAGCAGATACTCCGGTTAATCTGGGACTTATCATTGGATATCGCGATGAGAACCACAAGACTGCACGTATTGTTCTGAAAGAAGAAGGAAACAAAGAAATTTTTGGAACCACAGAGGATATTGTTGACGGACAGTGGTATGGCAGCGTTGAGGCGCACACGGCGCGAGTAATGTATAATCCCGAAGGCGTTTTTCACCTGATGATGCGTCAGCATCCCGGTGTTATTGCAACGGCCTTGAATTTCTTTGATACTACATTTGAGCATGAATCTTCCCTGAGCTCTGGAAATCAGATCTGGTGGATGAAGGAAGCCGGCAGCTGCATGGTATTCAGCGCGGTCATACTTTTGATTTTCTCTATGATTCTTCTGCTTCCCGAGACTAAGCTGTTTACTTCCATTGTTTCTGCGGAATGCCGTCCCCAGGTAAGCCGCAATTGGAAGTTCTATACAGGCATCGTTATTGTTGCACTGTTTTCCGGTCTGGGACTCCAGGCTTTGTTTGCAGAGGGCGTAAAGCTCATGCCCCAAATTTCTTCCGTATTCCAGCTCTCCCTGATCAATGGTGCGGTTCTGTGGGTATTCTGCATGGGACTGTTTATGCTGCTTGTGAACACGATCATCAAGCGTTCCACTAAGGGATATGATTTCAAGGAAGAGTCCAAGGTTTATAAAATCTCCCTTAAAAATTTGGGAAAGATCGCAGTAATTGCTGTATTTATCTTTGCGTTGAGCCTGTTGACTGCGGCAGTAGTACAGATCGTGACATGCGGCATGCATACTAAGTTTCTGCATCCGGAGTTTTCCGTGCTGAATGTAGCAAGACTCAAGATGTTTGCGATTTATTTGTGGCCTTTCCTGCTCGGACAGTTGATTTCGGCCTATGTGCAGACGACCACTTTCCGCACCTTGGGCGGCAGCAATCGCTCTTTCCTGCTTACAACGATGTTTGTAAATGCGATAGGCTTGCTTATTTATCTGGTTATCATCATGTCTATGAAATCTTTTGATGTCAGCTTTGGTGATGGATGGCTCATACAGTTCCTAGGCCTGGTGTCTCCCAAGGTTCGCTATAACAGCGTGGCGTTGTCTATTGTGATGCTGTCTGTAGTGAATTCGGCAATCACAACAGTGTCCTATAATAAGACCAAAACAATTTACCTGGGCAGTATCATCAATATTGTAAATTGGCTTTCTGTATTGTCTATCGTAAGATAACCGTTGTGCCGCTTAACGACTTGTTTTACGCTTGGTAAGCCGAGACCGTGATGCTGCTTGTCAGCCTTTGTTGTCAGCGGCAGATGATCTCCTGCGGAAGTCAGCTTACCGAGACAGCTATTCGTACAGCGAATGATGGCAGAGCCGGAAACACTGCCAATCTTAAGTGAGATAAAGCGCTTTTGCTCGTCTGGGATACCTGCGGCGGCCTCTAATGCATTATCCAGGATATTTCCGAGTATGATGCATAGATCGCTGTCAGATAAGAAAGAACAGCTGCTTATATCCACAGCCAATTTTAATTGCAGCTTCAGATTTTGAGCCTTGCGCATTTTATCACTGAGAAGGCCGTTGATTACTGGTGATCCGGTGTCGATAGAAGCTTCATAAGCCTCAAGAATGCTGCCCATGCTTTTTAAATAATCGCGCAGCTGAGTATTGTTGTCGGCACTGCAAAGTGCATTTAATGCAGTAATATGATTCTTCATATCATGATGCAGGCGACGTACCTCCATATCCATCTGATGGCTGTTCATGGCGCTCTCATAGGCATAGCTGCGCGCCAGAGACAGGCGCTCCTGTTCGGCTTTTTCTTCTCTCAGAAGGATAAAACGCTCATACAGAACAATCAGCATGATGGCCAGCGCGGAAACAATTACGGCAAACATTGTCAAATCTATCCCGTATGTCAAGGTATCTGCATAGAGCTTTAGCATGTGCTTTACAAAAAGCTCAATGGTAAGGAGTGACGCGGCGATTCCAATTCGGGTTTTCAAACCGGAACTGATACTTTGCAGATTCAGTAATACAGACATCAGTAAAATAATTGCAAAATCGAAAAGGATGACCGTAGTTCGGAAAAAAGCACTGTTTAGCTGAGGGTTGGAAAAAAGTTTGATCACACCGATGCGATAATCACGCAAATAAGGCGCCATGAAAATATTGTGGCAGCCTGTAACGCATACGGATAGCAGCAGAGAAATATATACAGCATTAAGGAGACGACAATTTTTGCAGATCTTGATATACAGAATTGTGCTGAATATACGCAGCAGCATTCTTCCATTGAACAGAAAATCGGATTTTACGAAGTAAAAAAATACAACTTGCAGAACAAGCATACAAAGAATACATAGATACTTTTTATACTTCTCTATATCTTTGGAAGGCAGACTCCTGCAGAAGAGAATAATCAGGAGTACGTCGGACATGTTGCGCAGCAAATCCAGCAATTCATAGGAATTGGTCATCATAGCTGCTGCCCCCAAAATTCAGTCAGGCATTGCATCAGAGCCGGGTAACGGTATTTGCTCACGGGGACAGAGTGATTCCCGGCCAGCAAGGCGTACTTCCCTTCTACTTTTTTCAGCCAGCGCAGATTCAGCAGGTAGGCTCTGTGGCAGCGGAAAAAGTTCTTGCCTTCCAATTGCCCCTCAAGCTCTCCCAGTTTTCCATAATACTGATAGGCATTCTGATTATACAAAACGATCTGCAATTTGTGGTTTTGTGCTTCAATGTATAAAATATCACGAATATTGATTTTAGTGGTGACAGTTTGATTTTTCAGAAGGATATATTCATCTTTATTTACATCAATGCGGCGCAATGCTTCCTGCAGCTCTCGGCACAATTCGTGGTATGATAGAGGCTTTGTAAGATAACCGAGGGCGTGGACCTTATAGGCATTCAATGCATATTGCGGAGTCTGTGTAATAAAAATGATACAGACATCCGGACTGATTTGACGGATCCTTGCTGCGGTTGCAATGCCGTTCAGCATATCCATGATCATATCTATCAGAATGATATCACAATTGACAGGATAATTATCCAGCAGCTGTTCCCCACTGCTGAATTGTGTAATCGCGATGGCCTCTCCACTCTCTTCTGCAAATTTATGAATGTAATCACACAGTATTGCACGTGCGGCAGCTTCATCATCACATATGGCAAGATTGATCATGTTGTCACCTGATGTATATATTTTAATATTTAAAGTTTAACACATAAGGCGATTAATTGCAAACAGGCATGACAAAGGGAGTGCAGGATAGCCTGCACTCCCCTTTTTGAATGGATTTAGTTGTCTTATGCGGCCGTGGGAGCATCGGTTCCCTGCTTTTTGGAAATGACCTTCTGGAAGATTACAAACAGGGCCAGCAGCACGATACCGGCCAGGTCGGTAGTGGTGCCGACTGTGATGAAGCAGAATGCGGCGCAGGCCAATACCAGACGTTTGATCGGATTGAGGTGACCAAGAAAATACCCCTGTACTGCACCGGCGATGAGGTATACGCCGATGAAAGCCGTGATAGTAGACTGAACGATCATTACCGTTGTACCCTCAAGAAGCAAAGCAGGATTATATGCTGCAACAAAGGGTACGATATACGCTACGACCGCCAGAACGGATGCCAAAACGCCGGTTTTCATAGGTTGGGATTCAGCTACGTTTGCAGCAGCATAAGCTGCTACGGCCACGGGAGGCGTGATATTGGAAATGATTGAGAAGTAGAACACGAACATGTGAGCTGCAAAGGGAGAGACACCAAGCTTAATGAGAATGCGGCAGCCAAGAGCTGAAGCGATAACATAAGCGGCAGTACTGGGAACACCCATTCCAAGGATCATGCAGGCAACTGCAACCAGGAGCAGAGCAAAGAATTTGACACCGTGCGCCAGATTGACTACGAGGCTGGAAAAGCTCAGCGCAAGTCCGCTGTATGTAACGGCGACAACGATCAGACCAGCGCCGCCGAGAGCCGCCATACACATAGCAGAGCTCTTGCCGCCGTCATAGAGAGCTTTGATTAGCTTCTTGGGCGTCATACGTGTTTTCTTGTCAAACATACTGACGACAACGCATGCCACAGTGGCCCAAAGGCCGGACAAAAGTGTGGAAGTTCCCGTGAGCAGCAATACCAGCAGAAGAATAATGGGAATGAACAGATAGGCGCGTTTGAGTACCTTCTTCAGTTCGGGAAGCTCCTCTCTGGTTTCACCCTGAATGTTCTCTTTGAGACATTTGAAATGGATCATGGCAAAGAGAGAGAAGTAGTACAGAACAGCCACGATGGCTGATTTTACAGCAACTTCACCATAGGTTATTCCCAGATTCTCGGCGAGAAGAAATGCTGCCGCACCCATGATGGGCGGCATCAATTGACCACCGGTAGAGGCGACTGCGGATACAGCTCCTGCAAATTCGGGCTTAAATCCGCCCTTTTTCATGAGCGGGATCGTAAATGTTCCGGTAGTATAAACAGTAGCAACTGCGGAGCCAGTCATGGTTCCGAACAGGCCGGCGCTGATGGTAGCAATTTTTGCAGAGCTGCCGCGGGTATGGCCGGCGACCGCCCGGGAAAAGTCGGTGAAAAATTCACCGGCGCCGCTTTCAACGGCGAATGCGCCGAAAATGCAGAACACTATGATAAATGTGGCCGATGTACCCATCAGGCTGCCAAAGATACCCTGATCTGTCAGCATAGTGCAGGCTTCAATAATGCGTTCGAAGGCCATGCCCTTATGTGCCAGCATACCGGTGAGGTATGGGCCAGCATAAAGATAGACCAGTCCAATCACGGCAAGAGCAGCCATAACAATGGAAACACAGCGACGGATCGCTTCCAGAATGCAGATGATCAGAATAATGCCCATAACGATTTGAATGGTAGTCAAATCAGTTACAAATTGCATCCGGCCTTCAAGAGCGGCCTTATTCATAGCCACATAAATACAGGGAAGCATAGAGGCCGCGGCAAAAATAGCATCTATAACGGTGATGTGATCTTTAGGCGACTTTTTTGTAGCCGGATACAGGAAAAAGACCATGGGGAGCAGAGCGCCTACATGGATACTGCGCTGCAAAAAAGGTGCAAGAACACCAAATGCAGCGGTGTACAGTGAAAAGACGGATATAAATACGCCCAGCACCATACAAATATACTTTTGGTAGCCTGTCAGCTTTCTCATTGAATATTCACCTCAGTACGGTATGCTGCAAAGAAGGCGGCGAGGAGCTTTGCGGCTCCTTCGCCGCCTTCAATC
>CAKTGW010000057.1 GCA_934561725.1 uncultured Oscillospiraceae bacterium | reverse complement strand
TTCAAGGCCGTTGCCTGGACTGACTTGGTTTTCGGCGTGATAATGCTGGCGATGTGCGGACTGACCGCTTTCCTGGCACTGGATATGGCCGGCGGCTGGAGCACTATCGTGGCCAATCACCCCGCCCCCGAGACGCTGTCCTTCCCCAAGGGCCTGGGCTCCGCCGGCTTTACCACCACTGCCCTGTGGTTTATTGCCGCTACGCCCGGTATGATGACCAACCAGATGACCATTCAGCGTGTGTGCGCTGCCAACTCCGCAAAGAACGCCCGCCGTACTCTGATCATCGGCGGTATTCTGATTGCTGCTGTTGAGCTGTGGGTCGTCATCATCGGCAACTACTGCCGTGTTGCCAACCCCGGTCTGGCTGCCGAGGACGCCAGCGGCTGGTTCCTGACCCAACTGCCCACCTGGGCTCTTGCCTTGTTCACCGGTCTGATCGCTACCACCATCATCTCTACTACCGACAGTGCTCTGCAGTCCGTTTCCGTCAACCTGACCCGGGACATTTACAAGGAATTCTTCAATCCCGGCGCTGATGACAAGAAGCTGTTGACCGTTTCCCGTATCTTTACCGTACTCGTTGCTATTGCCGCCATTGCCATGGCTATCAGCTTCCCCCAGGTTCTGAACCTGATCGTGGCTTCCTATGCTTACTCCGCCGCCGGACTGCTGGTTCCCATCTACTTCGGCTATGCATTCCGCAACAAGAACATCCTCACTCCCGCTGCCGGTATTGCCAGCATGGTCGGCGGCGTAATCGGCTGCGGACTGGCCCAGAAATTCTCCGCCAATCTGCCCGTGATCCTGGGTCTGCACCTGCCCTACGCCATCTATGGTATTCTGGCCTCTCTGGTCTGCCTGCTCGTGGCGATCCCCCTGACCCGCAAAAAGGCTTGACAGCCCGACTGAACCTATACTATTCTTACATCCGGAGGCACTCGACCTCCGGATGTCTGTAATTGTCTCAATGCTTTCATCACTATACTTAGGAGGAAAATACAATGAACACTTTGCTTTTGAGTCAATCTGACCTGAAAAAGCTGATCACCATGGATGACGTGATCAACATCGTGGACAAGACCTTCCGCGATCTGGGTGAGAAAAAGACCATCAACCCCACCAAGCTGAATCTGAATCTGGGCGACAGTGTGGATCCCGATGAGCCCAACATTCCCCAGTATAACGCCTCTCTGAACGCCATGCCCGCCTACATCGGCTGGCAGGATATGGCCGGCCAGAAATGGGCCGGCGGCTGGGGCAAGGGTCGCCGCGAGCTGGGCTTGCCCTTCATCAACGCTCTGATCATGATGGTCCACCCCAACTATGGTGATTTTGAGGCCGTTATGGACGGCGCCTGGATCACCAACATGCGTACCGGCGCACAGACTGCCGTGATCCTGCGCTATCTGCTGAAGGACAAGAAGGACATTACCGTCGGCCTGTACGGCGGCGGCGTGCAGGGCCGTACTCAGACCCAGGCCCTCACCTGCCTCTTCAATGTAAAGACCCTGTATCTGTATGATCCCAACCCCGCTGCTGCCGCCAAGTTCAAGGAGGACATGAAGGACACCGTTCAGGGCGAGATCGTTATCTGCAAGGAACCCAAGGAGGCTGCCGGCGCTGACGCTATCATCTCTGTCACCTACGCTACCGATGGCTTCCTGAAGGGCGAGTGGATCAAGAAGGGTACCGTTTACTTTGCCATGGGCTCTTACCGTGAGTGCGATGATGAGGCCATTCTGGGTGCCGACAAGGTCATCTGCGATCATGTAGGTCAGTGCCTGCACCGCGGCAACCTGAAGCCTCTGGTCGAAGAGGGCCGCTTTGGTGCCGAGAACGTCTACTGCACGGTTCCCGAGCTGGCTGCCGGAAAGGCTGAGGCCGGTGACGTTTCCGCACAGAAGATCGTGGTCGTCCCCATCGGCATGGGCTGCCTGGATGTGGCCGTGGCCGGCATTGCCTACCGTAAGGCACATTCTCTGGGCAACATCGGCACCACCTTCGCATTCGACGCCTAAGGACCTGAATATCAATGAAACAGAATTTTGCAATTCTCGGCGGCGGCAACGGCGGTCAGGTCATCGCCGCCTATCTGAAGCTCTGCGGCAAGCATGTAAGTCTCTATGAGCGCTTCGCTCCCGTGCTGGAGCCGATCCGTGCACAGGGCGGCATTCAGCTGGAGGGCGTATCCAAGACCGGCTTTGCCAAGCTGGATGTGATCACTTCTGACGTAGCTGAGGCTGTTGCCGGCGCAGAGGTCATCTTTGTAGTGCTCCCCGCCTTTGCCCATGCCTATGTTGCCGAACAGCTGGCCCCCTGTCTGGTGGACGGCCAGACGATCATTGTCTGCCCCGGCTCTACCGGCGGCGCGCTGGAGTTCCGTGCGATCTGGAACCGCGCCGGAGCCACCGCCAAAGTCCGCCTCTGCGAGACAAACAGCCTGTTCTACGCAGCCCGCGCAAAGGACGGCGTAGCAACCATTGCCGGTGTAAAAACCGTGCTCTCTCTCGCCGCACTTCCCTCCAGCGACACCCAGTCCATTATTGACGATCTGGCTGACGTATATCCCCAGCTCATCCCCGCTGCAAATGTACTGGAAACCAGCCTGAACAACATGAACGCTGTGGTTCACCCGCTGCCCGTCCTGCTGAATGCAGGGCGCATTGAAAGCGGAGTCCCCTTCCGCCACTATGTGGACGGCGTAACGCCGGCTGTGGGCGATCTGGTCGAGCGTCTGGATAATGAGCGCGTTGCCGTCGGTGCTGCCTTTGGTCTGGATGTGCTCAGCTTCCGCAAATCCTATGAGGTTTACTACAACATCACCGGTGAAAAGATCTCTGACCTGTGCCATAAGAGCACGGCACACGCCGGGATCATGGCACCTTCCACACTGGATTCCCGCCTGATCACCGAGGATGTTCCCATGGGTCTTGTTCCCATGTCCGCACTGGGCAAGCTTGCAGGCGTTCCCACGCCGATCATTGACTCGGTCATCACTCTGACCGGTGCCATGCTGGGCCGGGATTTCTGGTCTACAGGCCGCACGCTGGATTCTCTGGGGCTGACCGGCATGAGCTGCGAGCAGCTCAAAGCCAGTCTGTAATGCATCAATTTGAATAACATCTTTTGCCGGCGGCCGGTAAAGCCGCCGGCAATTTGTCTGTTGGAAATAAAGAGAGGAAAAGATCCATGTCCTTTGAATTTAAGGAAAAAAAGAGCCGCGCCGGCGGCACGCTGATGATCCTGCTCTCCGCTCTGGCCTTTTGCTGTATGTCCGTATTCGTCGCACTGACAGACGAGAGCATTGGCGTATTTGAGCAGTCTTTCTTCCGCAATCTGATCGCGCTGATCGTATTCGGCGGCATTGCCTGGCGTGATCATGTGCCCATGGTCACGGCGAAAAAGTACTGGCTCCCCCTGTTCGGCCGGTCTCTGTTCGGCTATCTGGGCGTGCTCTGCCTGTTCTATGCCTCACGCCATGCCGCACAGTCTGACGTCGCTATCCTGATCCGGCTCTCCATGTTCACCATTTCCATCTGCGGCGTTGTTTTCCTGAAGGAAAAGCTGACAAAAATGCATATTCCCGCCCTGCTTCTGGCCTTTCTGGGTGCATATATTGCCGCAGATCCCAGCTTTGACTCCTCCCTGCTGCCTACGCTGGCCGCTCTAGGAAATGCACTCTGCTGTACCGTGGCCTATTCCCTGCTGGCCTATTTTTCCGGTCGGGTGCATCCGCTTACCGTAGTCGTACATTTCTGCCTGTTCAGTACAATTGCTTCCGTTCCTCTGATGTGGGCAGACTTTGTTCTTCCGACTGGAATCGACCTGTTTTATGTTCTGATGATCGGCGTCTGTGCCGCCATCGGCCAGATCTCTGTCACTATGGCCTATCGAATGGCTCCGGCCAGCGAGGTAAGCATTTACGACCAGGCCGGGATCCTGTTCAGCGCTGGACTGGGCTATGTTTTTCTGCATCAGATCCCCGGAAAAAACACCGTGCTCGGCGGACTGCTGGTCATTGCCGCCTCTGTCATGCTCTACACCTATAACCGCCGCCACCAGCAAGCACCGGGCACCTGACCCATATACAGGAGGAATTGCCATGTCTCTGCACATTATTCACGATGATATCACAACACTGAAGACCGACGCTATTGTCAACGCGGCAAACAACAGTCTTTTGGGCGGAGGCGGCGTGGACGGCTGCATTCACGCCGCTGCCGGTCCTGAGCTGCTGGCAGAATGCCGGACACTTGGCGGCTGCGCTACCGGCGATGCCAAGCTCACCGCCGCCTACCGTCTGCCCTGCAAGTTTGTGATCCACACTGTCGGCCCGCGCTGGCACGGCGGAAGCCACGGCGAACGCGGAAAGCTGATCTCCTGCTACCGGACTTCCCTGAAGCTGGCCGCAGAGGCCGGCTGCCGTTCTGTCGCCTTTCCGCTGGTCTCTGCCGGTGTCTACGGTTATCCCAAGGCTCCGGCTCTGTCTGTGGCCGTGGAGATTATTCTGGATTTTTTGAAGGACCGTGATATGGAGGTCCTTCTTGTGCTGTTCAATTCAGAGCTGTATCAAATGGCACAGGAGCAATATCCGGCTCTGTGCACAGATGATTTTCTCGCCTGAGAAGAAAAAAACGTATAATTTCTCTCACCGGCGGAAAAAATAGGCGCAGATTCCAACAAGGAGGTCATTGATCTATGACTGCAAAAGAACTTTTGTATGTGGAAGATGCGCTGGGCCATGAAAAATATTTTCAGACCAAGTGCAGTGAAACGGCGGGACAGCTTCAGGATGCTGAGCTGAAAAGATGCGTAGAGCAGCTGTCCCGGCGTCACCAGCAAATCTTTCAGAATTTCTACGGACTGCTGTGAGAAAGGACACTGCTATGGATGACAAGAATCTGATGGAAAACATTCTCCTGCTGGAAAAGGGCGTCTGTGATCTGTTTATGCACGGGACGATCGAGTCCTCTACCGCCAATGTGCACCAGGTCTTTTGTACAGCCCTGAACGACGCCCTGGGTATGCAGGATACGATTTATGACCAGATGGCCGCAAAAGGCTGGTATCCCGCTCAGCAGGTCGATCAAAACCAGATCAACACCGTGAAGCAGAAATTTTCCGGCCAGTAAACAAAAAGACGCAGAACACTTTTGTGTTCTGCGTCTTTTTATACCCTGCTCCGGCTGTGGAGCCCCTCTAGCCGGGATATAAGGAATTTTATTTTGCTATAGTTAGCTGCAGCTAACTGCGCCTTAAAATACCATATTTCCCAGCCGTTTGTCAATCAGAACTTCTCGTATATTCACGATTGTAATCTGTAAAATTTCATGATATAATCATTAGGAAACTAACTATTTCAGGAGAAAACCATGGAATCAGTATATAAATGCATCAATCATCTGGCCAACAGCCAAAGACGTCTGATTGAAAAAATGACTATTAACAAAGATTATAGCGGCGCACAGGCCAAGGTCCTGCACTTTCTGTTTTGCAGCCAGGGCAGGCTTATCCACCAGAAAGATATTGAAAATGAATTTGGCTTCAGAGCCTCCACTGCCACTGAAATTTTGCGGGCTATGGAAGCAAACGGCCTCATTCACAGGATCCCGGGCAAGAATGACGCCAGATGCAGGGAGATCACACTCACAGAGCAGGCCATGCAGTACAGAGACGATGTTCTGGCTGACATGGAAGCTCTGCAGACTCTGCTGACAAAGGACATCAGCGAGGACGCTCTGAACAGCTGGATCCGCATATCATTAAAAATGCTGGAAAATATCGGAGGATCAAACGCATGAAAAACAGAACAAATCTGGCCGTCCGCGCAGCCTTTTACATAGCCGGCTTTCTGATCATGACGCTGGGAATTGCCATCTCCGTAAAATCCGATATGGGTGTCTCCCCCGTCAGCTCCATTCCCTACACCATGACCTGCATTTGGGGGATCGAGATGGGCCGGGCAACCGTTCTCTTCCATACGGCATTGGTATTCATCCAGCTTCTGCTGCTCAGAAAAGAGTTTAAGCCCGTCAATCTGCTGCAGATCCCGGTGGGGATCCTGTTCGGCGCATTTACCAGCTTCAGCAATGGACTCATGCTCTATTTCCGGCTCCGCAGAGCCTCGCTGTACAGCTTTTGATGATGCTGTGCAGCACCGCACTGATCGCCTTCGGCGTTTTTTTGTATGTCCCTGCAAATTTTATCCCGCTGGCAGGCGAAGGCGCCATATTGGCAATTTCCAAGGTGACAAAAATAAAATTTTCAACCGCCAAGCTGGCCTTTGATATCACTATGGTCGCCGTCTCTCTGCTCACTTGTCTGATCATCATCCGCAGACCGGGAAGCGTAGGGCTCGGCACCGTCGCGGCGGCTGTGCTCGTCGGTCTTGAGCTAAAGGTCATCACCCGATTTTTGGGCGAGCGCAGAGATATGCTTCTCAAGGCCGGAACAGACGCTCAGTCCGCCGGCTGATCGATCGTCTCCAGTTGCTTTTCCTGCATCCGCCTCCTGTACTCCGTAGGGACCTCGCCGTACATCTCTCTGAAGGCCGTGGTAAAACGGCTTGGGCTGTCATAGCCCACTGCACCGGCAATGGCGGCGATCTCATCCGCAGACGTCTGCAGCAGAAACGCCGCCTGTTCCAGGCGGTGGACGCGCATGTGCGCGGCGATCGTTGTCCCATAAACCTGCTTGAACACATTTTTCAGCGTAGTCGCATTCATCAGGAATTTGCGTGATAGCTCGTCAATGGTGATCCTCTCGGAGAGATGCTCCATCAGATAGTGGTGCACATGCCGGACGATTTCCTCCTGTGATGCCTGATAATCCACATTCTTTTCCGGGCAGGCAATAGCCATGACCTGCTCCACGATCTCATGCAGCAGGCGGATCTGCTCTTTGTCCGCCGCTCTATAATAGACCT
>CAKTGW010000056.1 GCA_934561725.1 uncultured Oscillospiraceae bacterium | reverse complement strand
TACTTGATGGGGCGGTCAGGCCCGTCCGGATCCCAGGCATAATCCATGATCTCCTGAAGCAGTGCCGTACAGCTCTCACAGATCACGATCCTGCCTGTCCGCAGCAATTCAGCCGTCAGTCTGATCCCACTGAGTACATCATTCTTTGCCCGGCGCACCGGCAGTCCGGAACGGCCCAGCTGCTCTATAAAGCTGGCCGCCGAGGGGTCCACTATCACAGCATCCACCCTGCGGGGACCGATCAATTTCATCAGGCTGTCCGCATATTCTCCGTCTGTTCTCTGCCGTCCCTGCCGCTGGGAGTCATAGTAATACTCACTGATGCGATACCACACGCCATCCTTTTCTCCCCAAAGGCCGAAGGATGCCGGATTCACCGTGCCGTAATCACAGGACACCACATAGCTGTCCATGGGACCTTCCGGTACCGGAACCGCCATGGATGGATCGTAGAAATCATAGATCCGTCCCTGCACGGCCACCCACTCCCCCAATATGAAACGCTGATAGAATGTGCCGGAATACATCCGCCGGTAGCGCTCCAGCATTGCCGGGGACAGGCCGGGATTATCCTCCATGCGGAAGTGGAGATACAGCGCCCGCCGCTCCTCTGCCCGGCAGATCCATTCCCGGTAAAACCAGTGTCCTGGCGACTCCGGATTGCAGTTGAACCACAGCCTTGCCCCCTCTGCACTGCACCGGGCGATCGCCTGCTCCACAAAGGAGCGCGGCATCAGAGCCACTTCGTCCAGCAGTATGCCGGCCAGCGTTACGCCCTGGATCATGCCCTGCGACAGCTCGTCCTTGCCGCCGAAAAGGTAGAATGTATTGCGCCGGCCGTTCATGCACACAGTCAGCCGGTTTGCGGATACCTGCTCCCGGCAGCGCAGACCAAGACCGCGCAGCGCCGGCAGCAGCTCATCCAGCAGATTTCGCCGCAGGGACAGGATCGTTTTGCCGCACAGGCCAAACCGCTCTCCCTCAAAGCTGCTCATTGCCCACAGGACAAAGGACAGTCCCATGCAGCTGGTCTTGCCGCTGCGCACCGCCCCGTCACAGATGATTGCCTCCTTTGTCCTGTGACGCGAGGCCGGACACCACCAGGTGAGCACCTCCAGCTGCCGGGGCGAAAACCGCTTAATTTCCATGCGCTTTTTTCCCCAGAGCAGCTGCCGCCCCATCCAGGGCGCTGACTAGGCTCGCCGCTCCGCTGCTCTCATTTTCCAGCAGGTTGGTCAAAAGCTGAAGCAGCTCAAGACGGCTGGTAAACTTCATCTCCACAGAGCCGTTCGCCCCTCTCTTCAGCTCAGCCAGATGCCTGAGATCCAGCTTTTCCAGCCCCTCCAGGTCTTCCGGTTCCAGATACAGCAGCTTCACCGCATCGTTTCCGCGGTCAAACGCCAGCTGTGCCAGGCGGCTGACCACATCCGTTTTGTTTACTCTTCTCTTCAAAGCAGCACCACCTCTCAACCGTAGGTCTATGCACCGCACTTTTTTGCATATAACCGTGCAAAAAAAGAAAAATTTCTCTGTTTTTCTTTAAAAAGATAAAAAATAAGCCGATGCACTTGCATCGGCTCGAATACAATAAATATAAAAAAGGCGGGCGCTAAGCGCCCGCCGCCCCGCATCTGCCGTGGTGGCCCAATAAAACCTGCACGATGTGGCAGGTGGGTCGCCTCCCTGCTGCTTCTCTGCTTCCAACTTCCAGGCACGGTCGAGGCCGCCCCCGGGAGGCCTGCAATTCACAGCAGGAGTTCCGGCATCCCGTTTTAAAAATGTGGGTTTAAAAGGACCAAAAAAAGAATCCACGAACAGCGCAGGGATCTTTCATCAATCAGTAAGACTTTTGCCGCAGAGTAGTATAGCACCAATCTGCAAAAACTACAACCAAAATTTTAACCCGGTATTGACCGGAATGGGAACTTATTCCTCCTCTTCGTCGTCAAAAAGCAGAGTGATAAACGTATTATAAGCCGTCTCCAGCTCAGCGTCATCATCCACAGATCCGAAAATCTCTTCCCCGTTTTCTTCAATATTCTTCAGAATAATATAGCCGTAATCGGGGTCGTTTTCATCCATGTCTGCGGGAAGGAACGCCGTATAGGTCTGATCCCCCACTTCAAACGACATAATTACTTCAAGCTCTATTTCATTGCCGTCCTCATCGAGAACGGAGATAAAGTCACTGCCAAATTCATCCTGGCCCATTGGACTTCGCCTCCTAATCGGTTCTGCAAGACCTTTGTCTTACGGCCTTATTGTACCGCAGTTCCATGCAAAAATCAACCAGTCAAAACGCACAGTTCTGAACCTGTACAAATGTTTAGGTAGCAGAAATTTGCATTTTATGAACCCAGATCCTCCAGAATCTGTGCCAGTTTGCCCTGATCCTCAATAAAAATTCCCGATTCGAGTTGATTTTGATCTGCCGAGGGCAGATTTTTCAGTTCAATATTCGTAGTTTCCATCAGATCTCTGCCATTTGGACCATAGATGGCCACCCGGCCGCAGTAGGCCCGGAGCAGATACCCCTCTGTCTCCGGCTGCTTTGCCATTCCCTCCGGAGCCAGTGCTGCAAAGCCCGCAAAGCTCAGCGCCAGAACCGCCGCAGCAAGGCCGATCCCGGTCCGTATGCGCTTTCCCATCGTTTTCTCTCCCTCCGGTTCAGATTTTACTGTTGATTTTTCCCGGTTTTGGCGTAAAATAAACTTCTGATGTGTAAAATACTTTCGTTCGAAAAAATTTACAATTACCGTTGACAGACTATGCTATAATGGTTAAATATTCTACTTTGAAATTTTCCCCTATTCAGGAGGACTCTAAAATATGAGCCTGTTTAAACATCGCAGAGCCGGGCACCCGGCCAAGGCCGCTGCCTCCGCCGTGGCCTCTACTGCCGGCGGCACAGTGCGGCTGATTTTTAAAGCTCTGCTGACGCTTGTGTTGATCTTCCTCACTACCGGCATGATCTTCACATGTATCTTTGCCGTATATGTAAAGACCTGTCTCACCGCCGATCTGAACGTGTCCATAGAGGACTTCACTCTGAATCTGAGCAGCACCCTCTATTACAAGGACAGCAGCGGTGAATACCGTGAACTGACCAATCTTCATGGCACAGAGGACCGTATCTGGGTAGAATCCTCTGAAATTCCGGACAATCTGAAATACGCCGCAGTCGCCATAGAGGACCAGCGCTTTTTCCGCCACAAGGGCGTAGACTGGTACCGCACCGTAGGTGCCTTCGGAAACATGTTCCTCAGCATGCGCTCCGATTTCGGCGGTTCCACCATTACGCAGCAGCTGATCAAAAACATCACTCATGAGGACGACATCACCGTCCAGCGTAAGCTGCTGGAGATTTTCCGCGCTCTTGAGCTGGAAAAGAACTATGATAAGGACGAGATCCTCCACTGGTATCTCAACGTCATTTATCTGGGCAGCGGCTGCTACGGTGTTGAAGCCGCCTCCCAGAAGTACTTTGGCAAATCGGTCAGCGATCTGAGTCTGGCCGAGTGCGCCAGCCTGATCGGCATCACCAACAATCCCTCCCGCTACAGTCCCTACGCCGACCGCGAGGCCAACAAGGAGCGTCAGGAGCTCATCCTGCGCGAGATGTATGAACAGGGCTACATCAACTACGATGAATATCAGGATGCCGTAAATCAGGAGCTGGTCTTTGTCCGCAGCGCCAATGAAGCCACCAGCGACGAGATCTACAGCTACTATGTTGAGACCGTCATCAACGATGTTCTTTCTGACATGATGGAGCAGCTGGACATCTCGCTCCAGTCTGCCCGCCAGCTTCTCTATTCCGGCGGCTATAAGGTCTACACCTGTCTGGATATGGATATTCAGAATCAGGTGGATACCATTTATCAGAATATGGAGAACCTTCCCCAGTCTTGGCGTCCCTCCAGTCAGCAGTTCCAGTCTGCTATCGTTATCATGGATCACCACACCGGCGAGATCGTTGCGCTGTGCGGCGGCACCGGTGAGAAGAACGCCAACTTCATCCTGAACCGTGTGGATTCCAAGCGTCCGCCGGGATCCTCCTTCAAGCCGCTGGCTGTTTACGGTCCGGCCTTTGACGTGGGCCTGATCACCCAGTATACGCTGGTCAACGACGCTCCGGATATAACCCTCAGCGGCACGACCTGGTATCCCAAAAATGCCGGCGGCGGCAACCGCGGCATCATCACCATCCGACAGGGAATCATCTCCTCTCTGAATACTGTCGCTGCACAGACGCTGGATAAGCTCTCTCTTCAGACCTCCTGGGATTACCTCACCCAGCGCATGGGCTTTGACCTGGTAGACAGCGATCTGAACTATGCCCCTCTGGCTCTGGGACAGCTCTCCGAGGGCACGACCGTGCGCAATATGGCGCAGGCCTACACTGCCTTTGCCAACGAGGGCGTGATGACCTATGGCCGCACCTATACTCTGGTTCTGGACTCTAACGATCAGGTCGTACTGGATAACCAGCCCGAAACGGTAAATGTTTTCAAGCCCAACACGGCTGCCAACATCACCAACATTCTTGAAGCCGCGGTCAGCCACGGTACCGGTACGGCAGCCTCTCTGGGCGGCTCAATGCCTGTCGCCGGTAAAACCGGTACGACCTCCAATGACTGTGACCGCTATTTTGTGGGCTACACGCCCTATTATGTGGCTGCGGTCTGGACCGGCTATGATTCTCCCGAAGCCATGCGCTTCAGCTCTAACCCCGCTGCACAGATTTGGAAGAGCATTATGGGTCCCATCCACGCCTCTCTTGAGTACGTGGCCTTCCCGACGCCCTCTATCGGCGCGCCGACCAATATTTTCGGTGATCTGACCGAGAAGGATGAAGAGGAGTCCCCCTCTCCCAGTCCCAGTACGGCTCCCTCGGCCACACCGGAAAATACACCGGCTGCAACAGAGCCTCCGGCAGTATCCGCACCGCCCTCTGTTCCCGCTACTGGTTCGGATCTTCCTCAATAACGCTACGGCATGCCCCGGCGCAGAAAGCACCGGGGCATGCATCTGTCAAAATTCCAAAATTTTCGACCGATTTATTGAACGCTGTCAAGCTTTTTCATTGTCCCGGCATAATTTTTTACCTTTTATCAAAATTTTTTTACTTTTTTTCGTTAAAAAAGAAGGGAAAAGCGCTCCGAATCTCGTATATATCCTGTAGATTTATTTTTTTGCCTGTTGGCCCGATTGTGTATTGAGAGGTGCTGCACTGTGCCCTGTCCACGAGAGTTACGAGAGAATGCCGAGGAATTCCTCATCGGTCCCTACGGATTGCTGTCCAAAAACAGCCGCGGCCGCGCCCGCCCGGAAACGCCCTGCCAACTCCGAACGTGCTTTCAGCGCGATGTGGACAAGATCACACACGCAAAGGCTTTTCGGCGGCTGAAGCATAAAACACAGGTCTTTCTCCAGCCGGAGGGCGACCATTACCGCACCCGCCTGACACATACATTGGAGGTCACGCGCATTGCCCGCACCATCAGCCGCGCCCTGCAGCTGAATGAAGATCTCACAGAGGCCATCGCCCTGGGTCATGATCTGGGACATACGCCCTTTGGCCACGCCGGAGAACGCGCCATCCGTGAGATCTATCCCCCCGGCTTCCACCACTATGAACAGAGTCTGCGCGTGGTCGATCTGATCGAAAAAGACGGCCGCGGCCTGAACCTGTGCTATGAGACCCGCATGGGCATCCTGCACCATACCCACGGCGCCCCGGACGACATTCCGGAGGCGGTGACCGTCCGCTTGTCCGATAAGATCGCCTACATAAACCATGATCTGGACGATGCCCTGCGCGCCGGAATCCTGACGCTCAGCGATCTGCCGCCCATCGTTCTGGAGCGGATCGGACAGCGCCACAGCGAACGGCTCAACACCATCATCACGGATCTGATTGAAAACAGCCAGGACGGTGAACTGAAGATGTCTCCCGATATGTCCGAGGCTGTAGATATTTTCCATGACTTTATGTATGCAAATGTTTACCTGAATTCCACCGCCAAGCGCGAGGAAAGCAAGGTCTCTAATATTATCTCCGGGATTTGGGAATATTATGTTAACTATCCTGAAAAACTGCCGCCGGAGTATTCTGCCATTGCCGAGGCCGAGGGCCTTCCCCGCGCTATATGCGACTATGTCTCCGGCATGACAGATACTTTTGCGATCCGCAAATACAGCGAGATCTTTATTCCGGCCGCCTGGATGGTTTATTAAAAAATTCTCAGGCTCACAGAAAGGAGGGCTGGATATGGCTATTCCCGAAAGCTTCCTGCAGGAGCTGGTCGAGCGCAATGATATTGCCGACGTTGTCTCCGGCTATGTCAAGCTCTCAAAACGCAGCGGCTCTAATCTTTTTGGACTCTGCCCCTTCCACAGTGAAAAGACCCCCTCCTTTTCCGTTAACTCGGAAAAGCAGATCTATCACTGCTTCGGCTGCGGCAAAGGCGGCGGCGTGATCAATTTTATCATGGAGATCGAAGGGCTCAGCTTTCCCGAGGCCGTTGAGTTTCTGGCGCGCCGGGTGGGCATGGAAGTCCCCGCAGACAAGCCCGACCGCGATGTGCTCCGCCGGGAGCGTATGCTCTCCCTCAACCGCGATGCCGCCCGGTTCTTCCACCGCGAGCTTCTGGCTCCCACCGGCCGCATTGCTCAGGATTATGTAAACCGCCGGCAGATCTCACCAGCCATGGTCCGCACCTTTGGTCTCGGCTTTGCTCCCAACAGCTGGGACAGCCTGCGCAAGGCCATGAGAGCCTTGGGCTATACCGATCAGGAGCTTTTTGACGCCGGTCTGGTCCGCGCCGGCAGGAAGGCCGGCAGCTATTACGACACGTTCCGCAATCGCCTGATGTTTCCAGTCATCGATATACGCGGCAGTGTCATAGGATTTTCCGGGAGAATTCTTGACGACGG
>CAKTGW010000055.1 GCA_934561725.1 uncultured Oscillospiraceae bacterium | reverse complement strand
CCCGCCAGGTTTCCAGAAGCCCCCGCATATAACTGATGGGATACCGCTTGCCCCGGGCGCACTGGGCGGCAAATTCGTCCATCTGCGGCGTTTTCATCCAACAGAGCATATGCTTGTTCGCTTCAAAGATCTCTGCGGCGGCAGGGCTGTCGGCCTGCTGGAACCACGGCGCCGGATTGTCCTTCTCCTCCGGCGCCCAGATCTCTCCGATGTTGTAGTCCGCTCCGCTGGCACCCATCACCGGCCATGTTACCGTAGCGGTGGAAAGGCCATTGGCCTTGGCGTAGTCGATCAGCGTGGGAACGCGGATGTCCCTGCGGAACCAGTACCAGTCCGCACGGCCCTCCGCGCAGGGCTGAAACCGCTCATTGTTGCAGATGCCGTGGCGGTCTGGATAGCAGCCCGTGGCGATGGTCGTATGGCAGGGATATGTCAGCGTCGGATAAATGCAGAGGATATCCTTGGCGCAGGCGGCACCCTCCATGATCCGCCCCAGGTGGGGCAACTGCCGCAGGCGGGGAATATCCGCCGTGATCAAGGCATCAATGGAAATCACAAGTGTTCTGTTCATTCTTCGTCCTCCTTCATACGCTCTGCAAGCTCCTGCTCCATTGCCTGACGCCAGAGTGCCTCGTCAGGTCCCAGATCCGCCTCGGGCGCGACCTTGGCGGACTCCGTTAGGAAATGCTCGATCCCTCTGCCAAGGCGCTGGCCTTCGATGGTATGCCGGTCAAAGATGTAATCCGGTAGGTCGAACGCTTCGCCGTCACGGATGCGCCGCTTCGTCACGCTGCTGAGCAGGCTGGACCCGCGCTCTTTCCGGCAGGCGCAGAGGTATCGCACCGCATGGATAAACAGCAGCGTATAGTCCGACGTATCCCGGGGAAACCGGCGGCTGATGCTCCACAGGGCCTCCACCACCACCGGCGCCACCGGCTGTCCAAGGCCGATGTCCTCCGCGCTGATGATCTTCAGCCGCTGCCAGAGGTATTCTGTCATCTCCTCACCGGCGAGATACAGCTCATAGGCCGCTCTGGCGGCCTGCTCCGTTTCTCCCCGCCGGATAAATTTCTGCAATGCGGAGATCACGACATCCGCCGGCTGTCCGCTGGCTGTCACGATATCATGATACAGTATCTCCATGCACCCTCAAACTCCTTTCATGAAAGAAATGCAGACTGGTTCCCCCCAGTCTGCATTTCTGTGTGTGGGGTTGTTCAGTTGAGTCCCACGGTCTGCTTCAGATTGTTCAGAGCGGTCTCGGGCTCTACGCCGTTGTCCGCTACTTCCTGCATCATGGTCTTCACTGCGCTGTTCACGGCGCTGGAGGTCGTGACTCCGTTGGTAAATGCAGGCTCATAGAAGTAGCAGCTGCTCTGGCTGACACCGGCGGTCAGGAAGTCGTGACCGTCCGCCACATAGTTCTGATACTCCTGGCTGTCCACAACGGACTGACGGATCGGCAGATAGCCGGTGCCGCCGGTGACAACCGCCAGGTTGGCCTCATAGGAGGTCATGAACTTCATGAATTCATAGGAGGCATAGGCTTTCTCCGCGTCGCCGGTGGTGTTCAGCGCCACGATCACGTGGCCTGCGCACAGGTTGGCGGCGGTGTCGCTGCTGACCTGGGGAATGGGTGCGGTAGCCCAGTTCAGATCCGGATTCTTACTGGGGATGTAGCTGGCCTCCACGCTGTCGCCAATGTACATGGGGATCTGCTCATTGGCAAAGGGGCCGGAGAAGAACATATCCTCGCCTGCGGTGCGCCAGATGCCGCGGTCAACATTGTCCTTCCAAAGGTTCAGGACCTTCAGAGCCACGTCCGCATCCTCGTTGGCAAAGTAGATGTTGCCGTTCTGATCGGTATAGCGTCCGCCGAACTGCTTCACCAGCGTCATGAAGCTGCCTGCCAGATTGTCCCAGCCGAAGGCGGGGGCGCCGGTGATCTCACGGATCTTGCTGCAGGTATCCACCATCTCGTCCCAGGTGGTGGGGACCGTCAGGTTGTTCTTCTCGAAGAAGTCCACGTTGTAATAGAGGACCTCAGAGTAGGAATGGATGGGCAGAGAATAGGTGCCCTCCTTCTCATAGTTGGAGTTGGCGTTCCGCAGACCCTCGAAAATGTCGTTATAATCGCTGATGCCCACATCGGGGTCGCTGATGTAGGGAGCCAGATCCACCACATAGTCGGTCTGGAGGTAATCCGCCACATAGGGACGGAGGGCCAGCGTCACGTCCGGCGCGTTGCCGGCCTTGATCGCCGCAATGACGTTGGAGTACAGCTCGGAGCTGCTGCCGTTAAAGGTGGGAACCACTGTGATCCCCTTCTCCTGTCCCACGGTGTCGTTGAACTCCTTGATCAGGTTTTCCAGGATCTCGGCGTGGACGGGGTTGGAAATGGAGTGCCAGAACTGGATCTCCACCGGAGAGGAGATCTCCTTCACCAGTGTATCCTCCTTCTGCGTGCCGCTGCCGGCAGCAGCCTGCTCTCCGGTTTTGGAACCGCAGGCAGCCAGCGACAGAGCCATGGTCATTGCTAAAAACAAGCTGACGATCTTTTTCATAAAAATGCTCCTCCTGTAAAACTTGGTTTTCTGAAAGTGTTGCTATATTGTGCATGGCCGCCCTGCAGCCACGCGGTCAACCTTTGATGCCGCCCCGGGAAACGCCTTCGATGATCTGCTTGTGGAATGCCAGATAAAACAGCAGCATGGGCAGCAGGACGATGGTGGCGCCGGCCATCTGCAGATTGACCTGAGAGCTGACTGCGTCCCGGAAATGCAGCAGACCGATAGCCATGACCCGGTGGGCGTCGTCCTTGGAGACCATCAGGGGCCAGATGAACGAGTTCCACTGGCTGATAAACGTCAGAATGCCGATGGTGGCGATGGCGTTCTTGTTCATGGGGATCATGACCCGCAGCAGATACCGCAGGTCGCCGCAGCCGTCCACCTTCGCGGCCCGGTACAGCACCGATGGGACCTGCATGAAATACTCCCGCATCATGTAGATGTAGAAGCCGCTGGCCAGCGTGGGAACGATCATACCCTGAAAGGTATTGACCCAGTGCAGGCGGCTGATGGTAATGAAATTCTGGATGATGAGCAGCTCGGAGGGCACCATCATCGTGGCAAGGCACAGGAAAAAGAACACGGTCTTGCCGCGGAATTCATAGATCGTAAAGGCATAGGCCGCCAGCACCGTGAGGATCAGCGTCAGCAGCGTCCCCAGTCCGGCCACCAGGATCGAGTTGCGGAAGTACAGGCCGAAGGGCGCTGTCCGCAAAGCCTCCGCGTAGTTGCTCCACTGCGGGGTATCCGGAAGCAGGATCGGCGGGATCGCAACGGATTCCGGAAGGGTCTTCAAAGAGGTCGCCAGCATCCACACAAAGGGGAACATCATCACAAATGCGCCGATGATCAGCACGATCAGCTTGACGGATTGGGCAAAGCGTCTGCTCATGATACGGTTCCCTCCTTTATACATAGTGCACCAGCCGTCTGGACACCCATTTTTGTATCGCCGTCAGCGCCAGAACGATCACCAGGAAAATAATGGCCGCCGCGGAAGCGTAATGGACCTGAGAGCGGTTGAAGAACATATCGTAGATGTAATAGACCACCGTGATGGCGCTGTTGCCGGGGCCTGCGCCGTTGCCGCCGAAGAGCGAGTATACCTCGTTATAGGTCTTGAAGGCGTGGATCACCGAGATGATGACTACCATCCAGAAGGTAGATGACAGCAGCGGCATGGTGATGCGGAAAAAGACCCGGTGCGGCGGTGTTCCGTCAATGCGGGCCGCCTGATAGTACTGGGGATCGATTTTTTGCAGGCCCGCCAGAAACAGGACGATCTTAAAGGCAAGGCCGTTCCAGATGGTAAAAATGGTGACGGAGACGATGGTCAGATTGGGGGCCGTCAGCCATTTTTGCGGCGCTACACCCAGAAAGCTGAGAAAATAGTTGATGTAGCCGTAGTCGGAGTGGAACAGCCAGCGGAACACCAGTCCGATGGCAATGGTAGAGGTCACATAGGGGAGAAAATAAATGGTCTGGAACACGCCACGGCCCTTGCGGAGGGAGTTGATGAACAGTGCCGAGCCAAGGGCCAGCACAATGGTGATGGGCACGCCCACCGCCACAATGATCAGGGTGTTCCGCAGCGCCAGATGGAAGGCCGGGTCCTTCAGCACATAGGCAAAGGAGGCAAGGCCAAGGCCCTTGCCGGAATCCGTCAGATACACATAGCTCTCATAGAAGCCCATTCTCAGCGTCTTGACGATGGGATAGAACACAAACACGCCCAGAACGGCAAACGCCGGCAGCAGATAAAGATAGGCTTTCGCACTGAAACGGGTGTTTCCCAGCGGATTCTCCACCCGCTGACGATCCCGGCGGCTCATTGCCCTGCCTCCCCGTACAGCCGGGTGCCGGTGGCTTCGTCAAAGAAATAAACGAATCGGGGATCCAGCGTCAGGCTGACCGTATCGCCCACCCGGACCGGTTCCGTAACGTCCAGCAGCGCCCGCGCCTTGGTGCCGGCAAGCTGGAAGGTGATCTGGTTGTCCTTGCCGTGCTGTTCCACAGCCTGCACCTGAACGGCAAGGCCGTCGCCTTTCCGCCATGCTTCCGGGCGGATTCCCGTGACGACCGCGCCCTCATGCCGGAGGGACAGGGGAAGGCGGCAGGTGTCAGAGATCTGAAGGCAGCCGTCCTGCACGGGAAAACGGAAATAGGAGATGGGGGGATTGCCAAGGAAGGACGCCACGAACTGATTGCCGGGGTTCAGGTACATCTCCTGCGGCGCGCACTGCTGCTGCACAATGCCCTTCTTCATCAGCACGATCTCATCGGTGATGCTCATGGCTTCCTCCTGATCGTGGGTCACAAACACGGTGGTCACGCCGGTCTCGATCTGGATCCGGCGGATCTCCTCCCGCATTTCCAAGCGCAGGCGGGCGTCCAGATTGGACAGCGGTTCATCCAGCAGCAGGATCTCTGGCTGCTTCACCAGTGCCCGGGCGATGGCCACCCGCTGCTGCTGACCGCCGGAGAGCTGGCTGGGCTTCCGCTTCAAAAGATCTCCGATCTGCACCAGCTTTGCCATTTCCTCCGTGCGTTCCCGGATCTCCTCTTTTTTGACCTTCTGATTCACCAGGGGAAACGCAATGTTCTGCTCCACAGTCATGTGGGGATAGAGGGCATAGTTCTGGAAAACGAGGCCGATCCCACGCTTTTCCGGAGGCAGCAGCGTAACATCCCGGTCTCCGAAAAAGATCCGGCCGGACGTAGGACTCTGAAGGCCGGAGATTAGATACAGCAACGTTGATTTTCCGCATCCGCTGGGGCCGAGAAGTCCCGTCAGCTTTCCGTCCTGAATAGTCAGGTCTCCGGTATCCAGAGCGCGGACTTCCGCAAAGTCTTTCACCAGTTTTTCCAAGTGAAGCTCCATACTTTGGCTCCTCCCTGTTTTGTGATACCAGAATCATATATGACCAGGCAATTTTTGTCAATATCTTCATATTTCTGCGTTTTATGATAAGATTTTATCTTTTTGAAGGGCACGAATGGGCAATTATTCTGTATTGTTTCATAATCATTCTCGTCTTTTCACGTTTTGAGCCATTATTGTCTTTCCATTTCACTTTTCGTTTATTATTTTTTACAAATTTTGTGTATTTTTATTGCTTATGGCTCATATTCGTGATAAAATAACATCAAAGAATGGAAGGGGATATCATTATGACCGGTAAAATGGCAAACCGCGCGGATCTGATCATCAAAATACTGATGGCACAGTCCGGCGCATCCATTAAGGAGCTTTCCGAGCATTTGGGCGTTTCTGAGATCACCATCCGCCGGGATCTTCACGTACTGGAGCGGCAGGGACGCCTGAGGCTGATCAACGGCGTGGCCGTCTACCGTGCGCCGGTAGAAGCGGTATCTGTCTACCCGGAATATGATCTGGCCTATGAGTATACGATCTTCCAGCAGAAAAAGGCCCGCATTGCCCAAAAGGCGGTATCCCTTCTGGAACCCAACGATGTGGTCGCCATCGACAGCGGCTCCACCATGGAGCATTTCTCCCAGAACCTCCCTACCGATATGCACCTGACCGTACTGACGTACAGCATGAACACGCTGCGTCAGCTGAGTGAGCGGCCCAACTGTGACGTGATCTGCTGCGGAGGCTACCTCTATCCCAATACGCAGATGTTTTACAGTTCTGAGGGGATCTCCCTCATCAAGCGCACCTGTATCAACAAGGCGTTTATCGCTGCCGCCGGGATCAGCGGCAAGCAGAACGTCACCTGCATCGCGCCGCACGAAATGGACGCCAAAAGCGCCCTGATGCGAAACAGCCAGAGTAATATTCTGCTGGCAGATTCCTCTAAGTTCGGCAAGATTTTTCCCACCGCCTACGCGCATCTGAAGGATTTCAATATCATAATCTCGGACAAGGATCTTTCATCTGAATGGCACGAGATCATTGCAAGCTGCGGTATCACTCTTTACACGGTTTGATATTCCTTGGCCTGCTCGCCTTTCTCCGTTGGAATATGAACCGGACTGTAATCGTGGTGAGCATGGCATGGGGCAATATGAGCAGCATGGACCGAAAAGTTGCTTCCCGCCAAAGCCCCGGAAGAATGCTATATGCCGCAAAAATAGATGACCGCCATCTCAGTGAGCGAACTGAACCGCATCCCGTCAAGAGGACAGTGAAAAAATATAAAGTTTTCCCGGCCAGCAGCCAAGCGCTGCTGGCCGCTTTTTTATGCAGCGAGATAAAGTAGGTGCTTTTCCATGGGCGTCAGGACACCGAGCTTGCGCTGTACCCGGCGAGTGTTGTAATAGCGGATGTAATTCTCAATCATATCGACCAAAGCTTTCTTGCTGTAGAACCGCTTACCGTACTCGGAGAGTGGCTTTTTTGTGTCGGGACGGATGACTTTTCGCAGTTCTGCGTAGAAATTCCGGAAGTGCTCCG
>CAKTGW010000054.1 GCA_934561725.1 uncultured Oscillospiraceae bacterium | reverse complement strand
AGCCGGTACCCCTGCCTGTCAAAGCACAGAGCCGGAACAATGAGGATATCGCCCTTCTGGGGCTCGATACGCGGACTTTCTGCATCCGGCTCCGGAATCGCGAAGTTTTTCCCTGGTACCAGTGTACTTTGCGCCAGTGCAAAAACCATCTGCCCGTCTCCCAGCACGACCGGCAGTGCCACACGCTTTCCGGCTGCGGCAGCTGCCGCGAGCAGCCGGTGGGTATCTGCTTCCCCTTTTACGCTGAAATAGGCAAAAACCGTTTCAGCCGCCCGATATTCCGGAAGCGCGGTCAGATTCTGAAAGATCTTCTCGTCGCTCTCTGCCCGGTAAGCCGAATCCAACGTCCGGATACGCGCGCGTACCGATGCTCTCAGAGACTGTTTATCCATGGGAACCACCTCTCAAAACAATGCAGATACGGCATTATAAATTTCCTGATGGATCTCTTCTACGCTGCGCATGATACCGCCGCTCAGGCAGTCGATCCTTGTCCAGCCATAGTGGTCACAGGCATCACGCCCTGCCTCTACACAGCTGCGCAGGTAGTCGGCGTGAGTCTCGTGGATATCGCCGCTGGTTCCGGTTGCCTCCTGTCGTGTGCGCATCTGGCGCAGTGAGGTATCCACATCTATGTTCAGATAGATCACCTGATCCGGTCTGGGAAGGCCCAGCCGTCCGAACTCAAAATCCTCCAGCCAGCTGAAATAGGCCGGCCGTTCCTCCGCTGACAGCTTTGCACCCTGATGCACAGCATTGGAGGTAGTGTATCTGTCCGACAGAAGGATACCGCCATTGCGGTAATATTCCTCCCATTCGGTTTTATAAGAGGCGTAACGATCCACAGAATAAAAGCTGGACGCCGCATAAGCGTTGACGTCTCCGGGATCTGAGCCGAATTCACCGCCCAGATACATGCGGATCAGCGCCGACGATGGGTTATCATAGCGCGGGAACACCAGCGAACGGAAGCTCCGTCCCTCCTGCTCCAGCCTTTCACGCAGCTTTTTATACTGTGTGGACTTTCCGCTCCCGTCTATGCCCTCAATAACGATCAGTTTTCCCATTTTATTTTCCTCTTAACCGCTGTCCTGTCACCGCCAGCATAAATTGCGGCAGCTTCATCATACGGCCGATGCGGCTCGGCTCCTTCATCAGGCGGTACAGCCATTCCAGTCCCAATTTCTGCCATTGCTCAGGTGCACGCTGCACATTTCCGGCAAAGACATCCAGGCTGCCGCCCAGGCCGGCCATAAGGCCCACATTGAGCTTTCCGGCATTGGCCTGCATCCAGAGCTCCTGCTTGGGCGCGCCAAGGCAGACCAGCAAAAGATCCGGCGCCGCAGCGTTGATCTTTTCAATGATCGGTCCATCGTCCTTAAAATAGCCGTCATTGGTTCCGGCGATGCGCAGTCCCGGCCACCGGGCTTTCAGCGCCTCTGCCGCTTTTTCCGCAACACCCGGCTTCGCGCCGAACAGGAATACGCTCTTCCCCTGTTTCGCCATCTCAGACATCAGATCAGAGGCAAAATCAATGCCCGGCACCCGGGCCTTCAAGCTCCGTCCCAGGATCTTTGCCCCATAGATCACGCCGATTCCGTCAGCCAGTACCAGCGAGGCCTCATCGATTGCCTTCAGCAGTGCGGGATTTTCCCGAGCCAGCATAATGATCTCGGGATTAGGCGTCACTACATATGCCCCCTGCCGCACATCCATCAGCTCCAGCGCACGCGTCACCGCGCCGGACATAGTCACATCATCGTATCCAACGCCCAGTATATCTATTCTCATTGACACAACTCCAACTCAATTGTTTTAAAAACCTCACCCAGGCTTTCATGCAGGACAAGATCCGCCCGGCTGTCCATGGCCGTCGCCTCACGGTTGATCAGTACAAGCTTGCTGCCGCGGTAATAATCGATCAGTCCTGCCGCAGGGTAGACCGCCAAGCTGGTGCCGCCCACAATGAGCATATCCGCTGCCCGTATCGCGCGCACTGCACGCTCCAGGACCTCTTGATCCAGCCCCTCGCCATACAGGACAACATCCGGGCGGATGATCCCTCCGCAGGTACAGTGCGGGATCTCTTCGCCCTTTTCTATGGCCTCCGGCCCATATTTCCGGCCGCAGCGCATACAGCTGCAGCGCAGCGTGCTCCCGTGAAGCTCCAGCACATTCCGGCTCCCGGCCGCCTGATGCAGTCCGTCGATATTCTGCGTGACCACAGCCTTCAGCTTTCCGATGCGTTCCAGCTCCGCCAGACATCGGTGCGTTACATTGGGTTTAACATTTTTTACGATCAGCTTATCTCTGTAGAAGCGGAAAAACGCCGCTGGATTTTCCATAAAAAAGTCATGGCTGAGCATCACTTCCGGCGGAAAGTCATATTTTTGATGATACAGTCCATCCGGACTGCGAAAATCCGGCACGCCGGATTCCGTACTCACGCCGGCGCCGCCGAAGAAAACGATATTGCTGCTCCCGGCAACCATATCCACAGCTTTTCGAATGTCTTCCAAACGCCCGCCTCCTTTATCCAATCGTCTTATTATATCACAACAGCCCTCATAATCAAGGCAAATTGCCGGTATCGCTTTTGATTTAGACGGCATCCGGCTGAAAAAGTTTCCATTTTACGGAAAATAAGCAAAAACCGGGGGACGCATCCCCCGGTTTTGTTATTCAGTTCAGCAGCATTTTCATGTGCTTACACGTTTACAGAATAGTTCGGTGCTTCCTTTGTGATATAGATATCGTGGGGATGGCTCTCCTTCAGTCCGGCCGCAGTAATACGCACGAATCTGCTCTGCGTCCGCAGCGCCTCGATATTGTGGCTGCCGCAATAGCCCATACCGCTGCGCAGACCGCCTAGCATCTGGAAGATCGTCTCGGACACGGCTCCCTTAAAGGGAACACGGCCCTCAACACCCTCGGGAACAAGCTTTTTATTGCCCTCCTGGAAATAGCGGTCCTTACTGCCGCAGGCCATAGCACCCAGGCTGCCCATGCCGCGATAGACCTTAAACTGCCGTCCCTGATAGATCTCACTCTCTCCGGGGCTCTCCTCGCAGCCGGCCAGCAGAGAGCCCAGCATGACCACACTGCCGCCTGCGGCGATTGCCTTGACGATATCGCCGGAATACTTTACGCCGCCGTCTGCGATCACGGGGATATTATAGCGATTGGCCATCTCTGCGCACTCCAGGATCGCTGTGATCTGGGGCACGCCGATACCGGCTACAACGCGGGTGGTGCAGATACTGCCGGGGCCGATACCCACCTTGACGCAGTCGGCGCCATGCTTGATCAGATCCTCGGTTGCCTCAGCGGTGGCCACATTGCCGGCGATCAGCTGCACATCGGGGAACTTCTCCTTGACCAGAGAAACACAGCGCATGATATTCTCGGAATGGCCATGGGCGCTGTCCAGCACCAGAACATCCACGCCTGCGCTGACAAGCGCGCCAGCACGGTCCAGCACGTCCTTGGTCACGCCGATGGCTGCTGCACACAGCAGACGTCCGCTGGCGTCCTTTGCACTGTTAGGATAAGTAAGAGCCTTCTCGATATCCTTGATGGTGATCAGGCCCTTCAGACGGAAATCCTCATCCACAATGGGGAGTTTTTCGATCTTGTGCTTCAGAAGGATCTTTTTGGCCTCATCCAGAGTGGTTCCCTCACGGCCGGTGACCAGATGATCCTTGGTCATGGCCTCCTCGATCTTTTTGGTCATGTCCTCTTCGAACTTCATATCACGGTTGGTGATAATGCCGATCAGGCGCTTGTTCTCATCCACAATGGGCACGCCGGAGATCCGGAACTTGGCCATAAGCGCATCAGCGTCAGCCAAAGTATGATCCTTGCTGAGAGAGAATGGATTGGTAATAACGCCATTCTCGCTTCTCTTTACCACATCGACCTGCTCCACCTGCTTATCGATGCTCATATTTTTGTGAATAACACCAATGCCGCCCTCACGCGCCATAGCAACCGCCATTCTGTGTTCGGTAACGGTATCCATTGCGGAGCTCATCAGGGGGATATTCAGCCGGATCTTGTTCGTAAGCCGTGTACTCACGTCTATATCGGCAGGCAGAATATCGCTCTTTGCGGGCACCAGCAGAACATCATCAAAGGTCAGGCCCTCGCCCATGAAGCGATGGGCATACTTCTTGCTAATCTCCATACAGCACCTCTATCTATAGTAATTTTTTGTATTTTTTCTATTCTACTACTGATTCAAATCAGTGTCAACGCCGGATTGCACATATCGGCAAACCGCATCAAAGGCAGTGTCTCCATCGGCGTGTGTTCCCCGCACATAGACAGTACTGCCGTCCTCCGCCGCAGAGAAATGCAGCTCCTCACTAGGCCGGCACTCGGAGACATAATCGACCTGCATGAGCGCACACAGCTTTTCTCCATCCGCCCAAAAACCGGTTATATCGCAGATATAGTCAAGATATTTCGGACTGGACAAATGCCGGTTTGAATCGCAGTCACTCATACGGACCGTATAGCTTCCGGCCGGGTGCATATCTCCCCGCCAGACAGCTTTTTCCATATTCTGCCCTGGCTCCGCCGGCGTATTCCACAGCGGCTTCAATTCGCTCAACCGCAGGATGCGCCGCTCATAAAATTCCACGGCAAAAAAGCTCAGCTGGGCCCGCGCCGCGGGACGGCCGTTCACACTGGCCTCCGCCGTATAATAGATCCGCACGCCCTTTTCACGCCGCGGTGAGATGGAAACCGTAATTTTTTCTCCATATTCAACAGGTGCAAATTGTTCCAGCCGAAATTTATCCACCATCCAGGCACCGTTTTTCAAATCGATCAGGCGCTGCCGCGGAATACCGTCCGCCTCCATCTGCATCACCGTATCACCGATCATCATGCGTGCCAGCTCGCCCGGCGACGCATGGCAATAATAGTCTGTGTACATTGGCAGCAGACTATGAACATACTCTCTCATTGATTCTCTCCGCTTCTTGCATAATAAAAAATGTATTGCTGAGCCAGTCCGGCATAGGAACCGAACGAAGCCGGATCAAAGTTTTCCGGAAAATGTGCCTTCAGTGCCCGGCGCATCCAGACATCCACCGGAAATGCCTCCATCTTGTGCAGGCCGAAAAGAATAAAGCAATTAGCCACCTTTTCCCCCACACCGCGCACCGTCCGCACCTGCTCCAACGCAGCGGCACAATCCATATTCTGCAAGGCCGCAAGATCCAGCCGGCCGGAATCCACCGCCCGGGCCGCCTCCAGAATATACGCCGTCCGGTATCCGGCATGCAGGGGCGCCAGCTCCTCTGCCCGGCACACAGCCATCCGCTCCGCCGCGGGAAACGCAAAGCCGCCGGGAACGGGTTCTCCAAAGCTCCGGCACAGCGTCTCCACGATCTTCTGAATGCGCGGGATATTATTGCACTGGCTGATGATAAAGGAGCACAGAGTCTCCCAGGACTCTTGCCGCAAAATACGGATGCCCTTGCCGAAGCTGACACAGGACCGCATATAATCATTGCAGCAAAAGTGCTCTGACGCCCGGGCATAATCCGTATCCAGATCGAAATACCGCCGCCAGAATGGAAGCATCTCTGCAGGCGCATCCATCCGCACCTCGCCCTGTTCCGTCCAGAGCTTCAGACTTTTTCCATAGGCGATGCCGCTATAGCCGCCCCGGTCATCCGCTGTCCAGCGGAAGCACTGCCCGCACTGAAAGGTCTTGTCAATATTCAGTTCGTCCGCAGAGCACAAAACCGTATACTGCGGTGTGGATATCATGTTCTCTCTATTGTTCATAACTGCATTAACAGTAGCACAATCCTGCCAGATTTTCAAGCAGATACGCAAAAGCAGGCATAAGCGGTGCGCCATGCCTGCTCTTAATATTAACGGGCAAAATAGTCCCGTGCAGCCGTTTCGTCTCTGAATATCTGCTCCTTGAGCGCCGTGATATCCGCAAACTTCTGTTCCGGACGCAAAAAGGCATGGAACTCCACCCGCACTCTTTTACCGTAAAGGTTGCCGGAATAATCCAGAATATAGCTCTCTACCGACGGCTCCGTACCGTGCTTGACCGTGGGACGGACGCCCACATTGGTCACAGCAATGTGCTCTTCTCCCTCAAAAAATACACGCGTAGCATAGACGCCAAAACGGGGTACGATCACATGATCCGGCACGCGCATATTGATCGTCGGCGTACCCATTCTCCGTCCCAGCCTGTAGCCGTAGCGCACGGTATCCGTCAGCTCATGGGGATGGCCCAGCAGAGCATTGGCCGCTCCGATCTCACCGCTGCGGACAAGCTCGCGGATCCGCGTGGAGCTGATGATCTCGCCATCCAGCTTCACCGGCGGGATCACATCGCTGCCCATGGAAAATTCGCCGCAGTACGCCTGAAGCCGGCTGGCATTGCCCTCACCCTTGTAGCCAAAACGGAAATCATGCCCGACCACCAGATGTACGGCTCCCAGCTCCGTGCGCAGAGAATCCAGGAACGCCTGCCAATTCATGTGCATGACCTCCTCACTGAAATGGATGAACAGCACATTTTCCACACCAAAAAGCCGGCGTATCATTTCTGCACGCTCATCGCTTCCGGTAAGCAGCGGAACCTCCTTTCCGCTGACGTATGTATCCGGGTGGGCATCAAAGGTCAGCACTGTAGGCTCAGCCCCGCACTCCGCCGCCCGGCGTATGGTCGTTTTGATCAATTCGGCATGGCCGAGATGCAGCCCGTCAAAAAATCCGAGTGCAATTGCAGTCTTGTTCATTCTCTAAGATCCTCAAAAAAAGTTTTTGACGCTGCTCATCCGGCAGCTGTCGCTGCTGCCAAGCATCAGAAATTTGCCGGCTTCACTCATGACTCTGTATGTTCCCGCAGGCAGCGCAGTCTCAAACGGACAGCCGTTGCGCACAAGGCGCTCCTGTGCAGCATCGGCAGTAACAGCTTCACATGCGGCAAACAGGCTATGCACCGGCAGAAGCGCCTCTTCAGCTCTGCCGCAGGCGGCCAGCTCCAGAATTTTCTCTACCGTGTAAGCATCCTCCACCCGGAA
>CAKTGW010000053.1 GCA_934561725.1 uncultured Oscillospiraceae bacterium | reverse complement strand
GGCATGAAATAACAGAGCATCCAGAAGTGTTCAATATGGAGGAATTGAGGTCGCTTGAGCTGCCTTATCCGGAATGGGATGGGAAAAATTTGTTTCTTCGTGATGACAAGAAGCACAATTATTATTTGATTACGGTAAAAGGCGATAAACGTGTGGATCTGAAGGAGTTCCGACGCCGCCAGGGACTGCGTGCTCTGTCTTTTGCATCTGCGGAAGAACTGATGAATATTATGGGCCTAACGCCGGGGGCAGTTACGCCGCTGGGAATTTTAAATGATACGGAATGCAGAGTGCATTTTTATCTGGATGCGGCGTTTATTGGAAACAAGATCGGTGTGCACCCCAATGATAATACGGCAACTGTGTGGATGAACACGGAGAATCTGGTTGAGTTGATCCGAAAGCATGGGAATCCGGTGAATATCGTGGAGATTTGATACGCGGTGTAAGAACAGTGCTGACGTAAAAATACAGGGACGCCGTCCTCTGCGCAGTGCAGAGGGCGGCGTTTTTCGGTGGGGATCATTCCAGATTCAGCTTGCGGGAGAGAATATAAGCTGTACCGGCAAAATAGATCACGCAGGACACCAGCATGATACCGATATAGAACAGCAGCGCGTAAGCAGATGAGGCAAAGGCGCTGGAATTGTAGATCCAGCTCAGGAGGCCTGTGTTACCGAACAGCCGGCCAAGTGCATTTAGAAGCTGCGACTTTACGCTGGACAAAAGCACATAGGCTACGATGGCTGCGGCAGTGCGGTGCCGCTGGAACAGATGACCAATGGCGATGCAGAGGTAGATCTCCAGGATCTGGCCGGCTATAGTGGCGAGCACGGCGATGACCAGTTCGAGTCCGGCAATCCACCAGCGGGGCTCAACATCGTTGACGCGCACGATAAAGTCCCAGATGTCCCCGAAAAGTGTGGGAATACTGATGTAATTGAGGCCAAGCAGAAGCAGGCCGATGATGCCGCTGATGCATGCGACAACAAGAGCGGTGAGCAGCTTGGAAAAAATGAGCTGTACCGGTGTGACTGGCAGAGTGAACATCAGATAGCCTTCATCCCGCAGCAGACCGGAGTTGAAGCGGGTGAGGACAAAGACAATAGAGATGACCGACATGGCAATCATGACGCCAACAAACAGCAGCATTATGATCGTAGAGGTTGGGCCGCTGAAGTTAAGGCCGCCGGGGCCGGACTGGACCAGACCGGAGATCAGAGCAATGACCAGCGCGGTTGGCCAGACAATGGCAAATTGCTTGAACATGCAGCGAAAATCATATTTCAGCAGTTTGAGAGTCATTTCCATTCGCCTCCTTCCACAGGGTGCGTTTTAAAGATCTCGCGGAAGAGGGCGTCTACACTCTTGCCCTCGGTCTCACGGATACTGTCCACACTTTCGTGGCGGACGACCCGTCCGCCCTTCAGGAAAACAGCCTCGTCCAGCACACGCTCAATGTCGCTGATGAGATGTGTGGAGATCAGTACGGTGCCGTCTTCATTATAGTTGCTGAGGATCGTGCTCAGAATGAAGTCCCGGGCGGCGGGATCCACACCGGCGATGGGCTCATCCAGAAGGTAGAGCTTGGCGTTCCTGCTCATGACCAGAGAGAGCTGGAGCTTTTCCTTTGTACCCTTGGACATGCTTTTGATGCGGTCGCGGGGGCCAATGCCCAGCTCGCCGCATATGGATGTACATTTTTTCCGGTCAAAATCGGCGTAGAAATCGCTGAACAGATCGACCAGATCGCCGGCGCGCATCCAGTCGGCAAAATACATGCGGTCGGGCAGGTAGGCGGTCACACTTTTGGTGTACACGCCGGGTTCGCGGCCGTCTACCATCAGAAAGCCCGTGCTGGGCTGAAGCAGACCGCACAAAAGCTTGATCAGTGTGGTTTTTCCGGAGCCGTTCGGCCCCAGCAGTCCGATGATCCGGCCTCGGTTCAATTCCAGGTCAACGTTGTCCAGGGCAACTTTGCCGCCGAACTGTTTGCCCAGACCGCAGCAGCGGACGATCGGCGTCCTGCTCTCTACAAGTTCGTTCATTTTTCTTCCTCCTTCAGCAGCGCCGCCGCTTTGGCGCTGTCATATCCCAGCTGAGCCATAGCATTCAGATAAATATCGATGTGCTTTTTGGCCAGCCGCTTTCTTGTTGCGTCAATAATTACAGAATTATCAGTTACCATACGTCCTGCGGTGCGGTTGGACGAGGCCAGACCGTCGATCTCCAGCTGAGAGAGGGCGCGCTGCATGGTGTTTGGGTTTACGCCGGCCTGCTCTGCCAATTCGCGTACCGGCGGCAGCTTGCTCCCGGGCGGATACTCGCCGGATACGATCAGACGCGTGAGCTGTTCGGTCAGCTGCATCCAGATAGGGCGGTCGTCATCGAGCTTCCACTCCATAGGAACACCTCCTTTGTATTATTGTGCTATCTGATTAATACAATAATACATTGGTACAAAGATGTCAAGCCCTTTCTGATAAAAAGATTGTAATTTTTTGCGGGGTTTGCTATGATAGCCCTATGACTGTGAGGTGCTGACTATGAAGAAAAATGTTACCCTGATCGGAATGCCCGGTGCGGGCAAGAGTACGGTGGGGGTGGTACTTGCAAAAATATTGGGCTTTGAATTTATTGACAGCGATCTGGAGATCCAGCGTGAGGAGGGGCGTCTCCTGTGGCAAATCATTGAATCCGAAGGGAGAGAGGGCTTCTGGAAGGTGGAGGAGCGGGTAAATGCATCTCTGAATCCGGAACAGACTGTGATCGCTACCGGAGGAAGCGTGATCTATGGCCCCAAGGCCATGGAGCATCTGCGGCAGATCAGTACAGTGGTGTATCTGCACCATGATTATGAGGTTATTGCTTCCCGGCTGGGAGACCTGGCTGAGCGCGGCGTGACTTTGCCGGAAGGGTGGACGCTGCGGGATCTGTATAAAGAGCGCACACCCATGTATGAGAAATATGCTCATCTTGTTTTTCACAGCAATGCGGATGATATCCGGGGAACGGCCATTGAATTGGCCGCATGTCTCCGGAGAATGTAACAAAAAAGCGGACAACTTCAGCTGTCCGCTTTTTTGTTATGTGTTTTTATTTCTGATCGGATTTGTTTTCGGAAGGAACCTCGGTCATGATCTCTTTCAAGGAGCCTGCCAGTCCGGCAAGTCCCTGAATGTCAGAGGGGATGATCAGCTTGGTGGCCTTTCCGTTTGCCGCGGCGGCGAAGGCCTCAAGAGCACGGATCTTAATGACCGCATCCGTAGGCATGCTGGCGTTGACCAGCTTGATGCCCTCGGCAGTTGCCTTCTGAACGGTCAGAATAGCCTCGGCTTCACCTTCGGCCTCCAAAATCTGCTGCTGCTTTTTGGCATCGGCGCGAAGGATGGCGCTCTCCTTTTCACCCTCGGCAATGAGGATGGCACTCTTCTTTTCGCCCTCGGCCTGAAGGATCGCCTCGCGGCGCTCGCGCTCGGCCTTCATCTGGCGCTCCATGGCGTTCTGAATCTCCTTAGGCGGCATGATGTTCTTCAGCTCAACGCGATTGACCTTGATGCCCCAGGGGTCGGTCGCTTCATCCAGGATCGTGCGCATTTTTGTGTTGATGATATCACGGGAGGTCAGGCACTGGTCCAGCTCCAGCTCACCGATGATATTTCGCAGAGTGGTGGCTGTCAGGTTCTCAATAGCGGTAAGAGGGTGCTCGACACCATAGGTATACAGCTTGGGATCGGTGATCTCAAAATAGATGACGGTATCGATCTGCATGGTAACGTTATCCTTGGTGATAACGGGCTGGGGCGGAAAGTCCACGACCTGCTCCTTGAGAGAAACGGTGCGTGCGACGCGCTCAATAAAGGGGATCTTGAAGTGCAGACCCACATTCCAGGTGGTGCTGTAGGCGCCCAGCCGTTCAATCACGCAGGCGCGGGCCTGAGGGACAACACGGATGCAGCGGATCAGAATGAACAAAAGAATGATGATAATGAGAATCGGGGCAGTGTAGGACAACAGAGCTTCCAGCATAATTTCCTCCTTAATTTTCTGCCGGCTCCACAGGGGGAGCGACGATGAGCTTGACGCCTTCTATTCGTTCAACAGTGACCAATGAATGGACGGAAATCACGGATCCGTCCGTGCTGCGGGCAGTCCAGATCTTGCCATTTGCGGAGACTGCGCCGGTAGCGGCAATATTATCGATGGTTTCGGTTACAATACATTTGCAGCCGATCAGCCGGTCTGCGTTGGTAGGCTGGCTTTTCTTGTTGACATATTTTATGGCCAGCGGACGGGTCAATGCAAGAGCGGCAATGGAGAGCAGGATGAAAACCAGAATTTGAACCCACACAGGACCGCCGCAAGCAGAGACCAGCAGTGCGCCCAGTGCGCCGATCGCGAACCAGATCGAGACCAGACCGATGGTTGCAGCCTCGGCGATGATGAAAATCACGGCGGTTGCGGCCCAGAGAATATTCATATTCATTGACCACCACATCCTTTCAATACAGTTTACCTCGCGCTCGGGAGAATTATGGGTGGTAAATGCGGGGGTTATTTGCGGTAGGTCATATCCTCACGGCGGGGGCCGGTAGAGACCATTTTAATGGGAACGCCGATTTTTTCTTCCAGGAAATCTACATAAGCCTTGGCCTCTGCGGGGAGCTCATCATAATTTTTGCAGCCGCGGATATCGCATTTCCAGCCGGGCAGCGTGGTGTAGACAGGCTTTGCCTTGTCAAGCAGAGGCGTGACAGGGAAGGTGGTGACGACCTGACCGTCAATCTCGTAGCCGGTGCAGACCTTGATCTCGTCCAGGTAGCCAAGTACGTCGATGGCGGTGAGGACAGCTTCGCTGGCGCCCTGCATACGGCAGCCGTACTCAGTGGCGACGGCATCGAACCAGCCTACCCGGCGGGGACGGCCTGTTGTGGCGCCATACTCGCCCTTATCGCCGCCGCGGCGGCGCAGCTCCTCGGCCTCGTCGCCAAACAGCTCGGTGACAAAATCACCGCCGCCGACGGCGCTGGAATAGGCCTTGGTCACGCAGATAATATCGCTGATCTCGCGGGGGGAGACGCCCACGCCTACGCAGCCGTAAGCTGCCAGCGTGTGAGAGGAGGTGACCATGGGATAGATACCAAAATCTGGATCCTTCAGCGTGCCCAGCTGGCCCTCGAACAGGACCTGCTTGCCGGCCTTCAGTGCATCCTGCACGATCTCTGCGGCGTTGCCCACATAGGGCCGGATCAGCTCGCGCTGAGCGACCATCTCGTCGTACAGGGCACCGGGATTCAGAGGCGGCTGACCATACAGATGGACGATAACGGGATTTTTCAGATCGCAGACCTTCTGCAGACGATCGCGCAGAATGGCGTCGTCAAACAGCTCGCAGACCTGAAAGCCGATCTTGGCGTATTTATCGGAATAGAAGGGCGCAATGCCGCTTTTGGTAGAGCCAAAGCTCTTGCCGGCCAGACGTGCCTCCTCATAGGCGTCCATCATGGGGTGATAGGGCATGATGACCTGTGCGCGCTCGGATACGACCAGCTTGGGTGCGGGAACGCCGCGGCTGAGCAGCTCCTGAAGTTCTGCATCGAACTTACGGATATCCAGTGCCACACCGTTGCCGACAATGTTGGTGATATGCGGGAAGAACACACCGGAAGGCAGTGTGTGAAGGGCGAATTTGCCGTAATTATTTATAATAGTATGACCTGCATTTGCGCCGCCCTGAAAACGGATGACGATGTCAGACCGCTCGGCCAGCATGTCTGTTATTTTGCCTTTGCCCTCGTCGCCCCAGTTGGCGCCTACTATAGCTTTTATCATAACACGAACCTTTCTGCAGCCAAAACTGCGCAAAAATACAAATTATATTATACATTCTAGCGCATCCGGCCATATTTTGCAAGGTGTAAATTAGGGCTTTACTTTCACAGTTTAGTGATGTAATATATCTTTGGTATGCAACGGCAAAGAGCTGCCATATTAAAATATATTTCCCTTGAGGTGTAAAATGAACAAACAGAACCGGAAACCCCGTAACGTCAACATGTATAAAGCAATTCTCACGCTGAAAACAGTTGAGGAGTGCATGAATTTCTTTGACGATCTGTGCACGGTGACAGAGCTGCAGTCTATGGAACAGCGCTATCAGGTGGCTGTTCTTCTGGACAAGGGTCTGATCTATAATGATATTCTGGAACAGACCGGCGCATCCAGCGCAACCATCAGCCGCGTCAACCGCTCTCTGCAATACGGAACCGACGGCTATGCAGTGGCTTTCAAGCGGCTGGCGGAGCAGGAGGAAAACGAAGAAAAATGAATGCCTATGCCGGCCTTGCAGGGCAATACGACGCTTTTACCGGCGATATCCCCTATGAGGAATTCGCCGATCTATATGAACAGCTTTTCAGCACCCGGGGCAAACGGCCTCGGGTGCTTTTAGACCTTGCCTGCGGAACGGGCACGCTGACCCGGTTGATGGCCGGGCGCGGGTATGAGCTGATCGCGGCGGATGCTTCGCCGGAAATGCTCTCTGAGGTGATGGACAAATTTGCGGATGCGGATGACTGCGTGCCGCCGGTACTCCTGTGCCAGAAAATGCAGGAGCTGGATCTGTATGGAACGGTGGACGCCGTGTACTCCAGCTTGGACAGCTTCAATTACCTGGCGCCGGATCAGCTGCACGAGGTCCTGCGCCGCCTGGCGCTGTTTACGGAACCGGGTGGACTGCTGATTTTTGACGTCAATACGCCGGAGCGCTTTCGTTCTCTGGACGGCCAGATCTTTGTGGATGAGAGCGAGGATGCGCTCTGCCTCTGGCGGGCAGAATTCAGTGCAGAAAAAAACTGCCTGACCTATGGGATGGACATTTTTCAGCGTATGGGCCGGCTGTGGGAGCGGGAACAGGAGGAGCACGTAGAATATGCCCACAGTGAGGAGTTTCTTCTGGATGCGCTGGATAAGGCGGGATTCTATGATGTGGAGATCATTCGCAACGGGCCGCAGAGTCAGTTCGGACGCATCTTTTTTGCAGCTGTAAACAGCGGAAAGGGTATGAA
>CAKTGW010000052.1 GCA_934561725.1 uncultured Oscillospiraceae bacterium | reverse complement strand
CGCTGTGGAAATGACATGGCCGCACAGGCGCAGCAAAGCGGCGTTTGTAAGGACGACAATCCCTCCGGCTCGGCTTGCGCCGACCCACCTCCCCTTACACAGGGGAGGCTTAGATCCCGGCAAAAAGGCTCCCCTGTGTAAGGGGAGCCTTAATCAGACTATTGATATTAATCGTCCAGCCAATCCGGAGCCTCCGTCAGCTTTGTATGCTTCTCATGGCCATTGCTCAGCTGCTTGTACTGATGAGAATTGGCCGCTTCTTCCATGGCCACATAGCCCCAGAAATCAGCGGGCATGTCCGGCCAGGTCCGGATACCGGAGGCCAGATCCGCCGCAGATGCGGGCAGGCGCTGGAGCACCCGGTTAATGGCCGTAACGGCCGCAGCGCGGGTAATATCCTCATAGGGACGGAAGCTTCCGTCCGGATAACCGGCGATCCAGCCCTTATCATAAGCCCGGGCAACGGCACCGGCGAACCAGCCCTCCTGTGCATCCGGGAAGGGAGAGTCCGGTGCGAAGGTCTTACTGTCGAACTGCGCCGTGATGGCGGCAAATTCCGCACGGGTGATCGGCTGATTGGGGCGGAAGCTTCCGTCCGGGTAGCCCGTAATGATTCCCAGTGCAGACAGCGTGGACACCGCCGCAGCATACCATGCATCGTCGGCCACATCATAAAAGTCATTTACCGTGGTCTGGTATGCCGTGCGCGTTTTGTCATTGAGCAGGCGGTAGAAGATGCTGGCCGTTTCTGCGCGGGTAATTGCCGCATTGGGCCGCACCGTATTGTCCGGGTAGCCCTGGATATAGGCCACATGCTCCTTCACGAAAATTGTTGTAGGATTTTTTCCGCCGGAGCTGTCATCGTCATTGGAGTCGGAGGAAACAGATGCAAAACGTGCCGTATACACGGTGCCCTGCCATACGTCGCCGGCCTGGTCCGGTATGAAGATCGTCTGGTCAGAGACCTTATTGTCCGCCTCATCATACCAGCCGGCAAATACATAGCCCGCACCCGGCCGGGCCTCGGAGCCCTGAGCCGTACCGGCCACTGCTGCAAGCGTCTCGCTTTCGCGCGTTACCGTGCCCTGTGCACTGTTCTGGCTCTGGTAAAGGATCGTCACCTGCTGCTCCTGCCAGACTGCGTAGAGATCCGTATCCTCCCGGATGGCCAGACTCTGCTGGTTGGCATAGACCACCGAGCCTTCCGGAGAGACTGCCCAGCCCATGAAATCATAGCCCGGGCGGGTAAACATGCACCGGCTGAGGGACTGATCCTCGCCATATTTGAAGCTCTCCTGTACTGTGGCTTCGGTACCGTCATTGGCATGATAGGTCAGTGTATGCTGCTTCATATGGAAGCGCGCCACATAAGAGACGCCCTGATACAAGCCGTCCTCCGGCTGGGGAACCAGCGTCAACTCCTCGGAAACCAGCTCTTCCTGCTGATCGAACCAGCCCTCAAACACGCTGTCCTCTCCGGGTACTGCCGTAGCTCCGGCAAATTGATGGACCTGAGGGTCCGGATTGCCCGTCTCCCGCACGGTATAGGCAGATTGTGAATTCAGAGAGCCGTTCTCCGCCTCGCCGGCGGCAGCCTCATTCAGCTTTACGGTACCCAGATGCGCCGGGAAGGGCGTATACTCCATAGTCACAGGTGCGTATGCCTGCCACTGGGCGTAAAGAGTGATCGTGTCGTTATCATCGATCCGCCGGCCCTGATAGTCATACACGCCGCGGAACTTGGACTGGTCGCCATAGGTGATGCCAGAGCCGTCCGGATACTCCGCCCAGCCTACGAACCGGTAGCCATAGCGTGTAAAGGTATTCGTGCGGAGATAGATCTCCTCATCAAAATCCGCATCCTCGGGTACATACCGGAATACCTGATTTTCCATTGTTCCCTCGCCGCTGTCGCCGTCCCGGTTGGCATCGAACGCAACGGTAAAGGTAATGGGCAGGAAATTGGCCACATAGTGCAGCACACTGCCCGCCTGATCCGCAGTCATCTGTCCGGCCGTTACCGTGATGGTGGCGCCGTCAGAGGCCACAGCACTCCCCTCGCAGGTCCAGCCGGCAAAGCAGTAGCCGGGACGCGGGATCGCCGTGGAAACAACGTCGTCGCCGGAGATGGCAGTGCCGGCTACGGTAAAGCTGCCGCTGCGGTTGTTCACATAGCCCCAGTCCGGATCAATACCGGAGAAATCCAGCGTGATGGTGTGCACATCGGCAAAAATGGCGTAGAGCTTGACCGTCTCTCCGGGCTTCTCCACCTGCAGGCTCTTTTCATTGACCATCTGGCCGGACTGATAGGCCGCAGCTCCGTTGGGATCCAGACTCCAGCCTGCAAAATATTTGCCCTCCGGCGTATAGTCCTTCAGGTCCGGATCCAGCAGATCCAGCGGCGCGCCGAAGGGAATGCCCTCTGCCTGAACCACGCCGTCCTTACCCTCGATCTCCGGGTAATCATAGGTGTACTGTTCGGCCAGGCGCTCACTGTCTGCATCCGGATAATACTCCACCCGATAGACATCCGGCGTAAAGGACCACTGCGCCGTAAGCGACAGAGACTGATTGGGCATGGAGAATTTCTCACCAGGCTGAATCAGCTTCGTCACCGTATCATCACTGCTCTTCCAGCCCAGGAAGGTCCATGTTCCGGAAAAAGCGGTGTATTCGCTCAGGGACAGTGTATTGGCATTGTGCGCCGGGATCTCCGGTGCAGGCGCCGCTGTCACCTCAGACTTGTAGTAATAGAGATAGCTGTCCTGGGCGACCTCCTCCAGGCCGCTGGGGATCCAATTCGTGGTATTCTCTCCGGCTGAATAGGTCAGCCGCCACTGGCTGTTGGCAATAAAGGCCCAACTGCCCACCAGCGTCATATCTCCGGTCACCTTAGCGATCTCTGCACCCAGATAATTTCCGGCTCCGTTGACGCGCCAGCCCTGAAAGACCCAGTTTCCGGGAACTCCGGCATTCACGCCGGGGATCGTTGTCTGGCCCTGTACAAAATCCTGAGAGATCGCATAGGTTGCGCCATCCACGGCTACCCCGCTCTGGGGAGGCTCTGGAACATCCTCCGGCAGATCGTCTGTTGTCCACTGATAGGTAATGGTATGTGTTGCCGCAAAGCGGGCATATACCGTCTGTACATCCTCTTTACCGACGGTATAGGTGTACTCCTCCGCACGGCTGACCAGCTGAGGATAACCGTCGATATTCCGGTACCAGCCCAAGAATACATAGCCCTCCCCGGCAGAAGCCTCAGCCGTGACCTGTTCGCCGGTATCCGCATAATAAATGCCATTCTGCGCGCCGGAAACAGACGCCGTGCCGCAGGATGTATCCTCTGCGAAGGAGCCGTCCGCCTGCTGAAGCTGGGTGACAAAGGTCTGCCGCCAGCTCCACTGGGCGATCAATGCAATGCCGGCAGCAGACAGGTTCACATTCTCCATACCATCGGCAGTGAATGTAAAGCTGCGGCTGTCCGCATCATAGGTCACCGTGTGCTCTGCGGGGAGCAGCGTCCCTGTACGTGCCAGCAGCCAGCCCTTGAATGCCCAGCCGTCCTTCTGAGAGGCTTCTGCTGCATGAGAGGTATAGACCGTCTCTGCTGTCGGCGCAAAGCTGACCACATTTGTGGGCTCCAGAGCCCCCGGAGTATAAACATAAGTATCGCCGCCGTTGGCGTCATAGGTAACTGCCGGCGACTGGACAAAGACCAGCACCACATCCGTGGGGGCAATGACCGTACCCTGATAGGTGTAGACCGCGCTGTTCTCGTCCTCACTCTCCAGAGTCCAGTCCTCTGCCGCACTTGCAAAATAGGTGACAGCACCCGTGGAGCTCTGCCGCGTGATATAAGCGCCCACAAAGGCCGTCGGCCATTCGCCGCTCTTCTGTGCCACAGCCTGCAGGGTCATCACCCGGTTGTTGCGCACCAGAATGGATACAGGCTCGCTGTCCGTAAACGCCACAGAGGAGGTCACGCCGTTGATCAGCGAGCTGGCTGTACCCTGTCCGCCGGTAGTCGTGGAAATGGTAATGGTATGATAAAGATTGAAATGCAGGTCATCCAGCAAATTGCCGACAGAGCCGGAGTTATATGAGCAGAAGGCAAAGGTGGTTCTTGTCTGTCCCTCAGGTACAGAGTAGCTGCACATATACTCCAGTCCGCCGCCAACACCCTTCAATGCATCATAATCCGCGCTGTTGGTGCCGTAATTGCCCCAGGCCGTGCTCTGTGTGGAGATCAGCCATACGTTCCACACCTCGGTATATACATTGGACGGCTCTGTGCTGAAGGGCGACTCACTGCCCGTACTGTTCTGGAAGTCGCCCTTCTCTGCAAATGCCTTGGAATATACCGTGATCCGCTGAGAGCAGCCCACAGTCGGCACCGTTACGCCCAGAGTGGCCGCATTGAGCTTGATCCAGGCCGTCAGCCGCATAAACTGATCCTGTCCTGCAGCGCTTGGCTTGGCCGGCGCGACCTCCTGCTCGGGTCCGATGATCAGCGCCATCGTATCCGTCTTTGAACGCCCCCGGTGGGACAGGCCCCATTCATAGACATGTCCGCCCACAGTATCCAAATTCTGATACAGCGTGCTCATCTGGTTTGCATTCAGCTCGGCAAATTGAACGCCGTCCGGAATAGTCTTATCGCTGCCGGTCAAATGCGGCGCTCTGGACGTGCGACCGAACTCGATCTTATGGTCGGTGGCTGTTGTAGACCAGCCTTCGACTTGACTGTCATCAAAAAAGGGTGCCGTTACGGTTGCATTGGACGGCAACTCAAAGCTGTTGTTAATAATAGCATTTTCCTCAGTCTGACCGTCCGTTGCCAGTGCCGGAAGCGGCAGCATGGAAACGAGCATAGACAGGATCAGGCTTACCGAAAGCAGCCGTCTGATGGAGAATGCAGATCTCATAACAATAGAACCTCACTTTCATCTTATCTTAACAGTGGAAATATTTTACAATTCTCGTATGAAAGTTTCAAGTACAATTTTCCTGAAAATACAACATGATTTTCGTTCCTGTTTGTACCGTTGGCAGAACTGAAAGCTGTCTCTGCATTTTCAGGATATTTTCTGCCGCAGCCTTGAAAGGCCGCCGAAACCGCATTATAATAATATAAAAACCGCCGAAGGGCGGATTTGAAATACCCATATGTTAGTCTTATCTAACTCGTCATCGACCTGGGGCTGTATCTCCGGCCCGCTCCATTCGGCTGCCGTCAATTGATCAGGAGGCAATTTTATGAAAGAGAGTTATCTTACCATAGATTTTCGGGAAACAGCTGCCCGGCAATTTCCAGAACAGGCTGCGGCCCTGAACGCCGCGTTTGAGTCACGCCTGCAGGAGCTGCGGACGGAAAACGCCGGAGCAAGCAAGGAAAAGCAGCGGCATCTTGAAGGTCAGATCCTGCCCGGGATCGCGATCTATGAGACTTTGCAAACGGTCATGCCCAAGGACCGGGCCCTGCAAACCGTCCACGGCTATGTAGAGCAGCGGGCACGGCGAATGAAAAAGCTCTTTCTCCGGCTGATGCATATTCCCGGCCTCTACCGCATAGTACCGGGTATTTTCGCCAGTCAGACGCCAAAGCACTTTGAAGAATCGGCAGGCTTTGCCGCAGCAGAAATTCAGACCACCAACGGCGTCTGGCGCATCAATATGACCAAATGCCCCTATCACGACACCTGTGTGCGGTACGGCTGTCCGGAGCTGTGCTCCTGCTTCTGCGACAGTGATGATATCACCTACGACGGACTGCATCCCAAGCTGTACTGGCACAGAACAAAAACTCTGGGACGCGGCGGCGACTGCTGCGATTTTTGCCTGAAGCTCAGGGAAAAACAGAACTGACTGTTTAAAGGAGGGCCATCCATGTTTTGGGACAACGCCGCATGGGTATACGACGTTTTTGCAAAGATCATCAACAGGAGGGCAAACCGGGCGCTCTGCGCTGCGGTCGAAGCCCTGATCCTGCCAGACGATGAGGTCCTGGAATGTGCCTGCGGTACAGGTCTGCTCACCGGCGTGATCGCCCCCAAATGCAAACGCCTGACCGCTACGGATTTCTCCCGCAGCATGCTGAAGCAGGCGAAAAGGAAATACGGAAAATACACCAACCTGTACTTTCAGCAGGCAAATATTTTACAGCTTCCCTTCCCCGATGCGCACTTTTATGCAGTGGTCGCGGCAAATGTGATCCATCTGCTGGACGATCCGCATCGTGCTCTGCACGAGCTTGACCGGGTCTGCAAACCGGGCGGCAGGCTCATCATTCCCACATATATGAATCAGACGGCCCGCGGGACCACCAACAGCATATCCGGCATGATCGGCAGGGCAGGCGCAGATTTCAGACGGGAATTCACATTGGACAGCTACAGACAGTTCTTTGCGGACGCAGGGTATACAGACGCAGATTATACCCTGTGCAAGGGCAGGATCCCCTGCGCAATGGCCGTGATCAGAAAGGCTGAAAGGCCGTAAACAGCCATAGGACTGTACAGCAGTTGACAGCATAAATAACTCATGTTATGATACAAAAACCAATAATTGTACTATGTTTTTATAAATAAAGGATGCTCTATGATCTATCTGGACTATTCTGCCAATACGCCGGCGGATCCCGCCGTACTGGACGCCTTTTATCAAACAGAACAACTGTATTTCGGCAATCCGAACTCCACTCACCCTGCCGGACAGGCTGCACAGGCGGAAATGACCCGCGTGACCGGCAGCATCGCGGCGCTGCTGGGCGTCAGCCCGGAGGAGATCATCTACACCTCCGGCGCCAGCGAGTCCAATAATCTTGCCCTCAAGGGCATTGTGCAGGTGTCCCGACATATCGGCAGGCACGTCATTTCCACAGCGCTGGAGCACTCCTCTGTAGGCGGCGCGCTGTCCGCCCTTCAGCAGCAGGGCTGCGAGGTGGATCTGGTGGATATGTTTCCACTTCCGGCACCCCAGGTGTCCGTAAATACAAGAAAAGGCGTAGTCATCAACTACGCCCCCTGTGAACTCGCTGTATAAAAAGCGAGTGTTCTTACAGCCTTTCAAATGCTGTAAGAACACTCG
>CAKTGW010000051.1 GCA_934561725.1 uncultured Oscillospiraceae bacterium | reverse complement strand
GCAGTGTACCGGGCGTTTACCGGCCGGGCAGCTATACAGAAATTCTGTGGGAGTGACGGTGTACCGGTCCGCACGGTGGAAGAGACAGTGCAGCGCCTTTCGGATGAGGGCGCGGAGGACGTGCTGGTGCAGCCGGCTTATGTGCTGCCCGGACTGGCTTATGATCGCCTGTGCGCACAATTAGGGGAAGCTTCGTTTGGACGCTTGCGCCTGAGTGCGCCGCTGCTTACCAGTGAAGAGGATTGTTATGCTCTGGCCAAGGCCCTGATCACAGAGCTTCCGGTTCCGCAGACGGATACGGTACTGATTTTTGCCGGCCACGGTACAGAGCACAGGGCGGCTGCCTTGTATGTCCGACTGGAAAGGTGCTTTCATGAGTTGGGGCGCAGAGATGTATATGTCGGCACCCTGTGGGGGGATGGCGGCCTTGCAGCGCTGCGCCGGGAAATATGTTCGCTGAATAGGATAAAACACGTTGTATTGCTGCCGCTGATGTTTACGGCAGGCGTTCATGCCTGCCGGGATCTGGCAGGGACATGGAAAAATGCATTTCAGCGTGACGGATATGATGTGAGCTGTGTGCTCAGAGGCTTAGGCGAAAGCCCGGCTGTGCGCCGGCTGTTTGTTGAGAAAGCCCGTGCGGCGGAGCGGGAAGGAGATACCCTGTAATGACAATTTTGATGTCCGGGCTGGATCACAGCCGGGCGGAACTGAGTCTGCGCGAGAAAATGGCGTTTACAAAAGCCGCTGCGGCGGAGATGGTACAAAAACTGGCAGTACAGCCGTCAGTGCATGGTGCGGTGCTGTTGAGCACCTGCAACCGAACAGAGGTCTATTTGTCCTGTGAAGAAGAGCTTGCGGAGCCGGGCAGACTGCTGTGCATGCTTTCCGGCTGTGATTATGATGACTTTGACAGTGCTTTTATAAACCGAAAGGGACGGGACTGCCTCCGCCATCTGATGGAGGTCAGCTGCGGACTGCATTCCCGGATATTGGGTGAGGATCAGATCCTGACTCAGGTCAAGGCCGCAGCGGCGCTGGCTCAGGAGCAGGGAACACTGGATCCTGTTTTGGCTACGCTGTTCCGAAATGCTGCGGCCTGCGGCAAGGCTGTAAAGACGGAGCTGCATCTGAAGGGCATATCGGGCTCAGCGGCAGAGAGTGCTGTGCGGCGGCTGGAAAACCTTTTTGACGGACTTACGAACCGGCGTGTGCTGGTCATCGGCAACGGAGAAATGGGACGGCTGTCCGCAGCGCTGCTGCGGGACGCAGGGGGGAAAGTAACAGTCACCCTGCGGTCCTATCGCCGGGGAGAGACTCTGGTACCGGCGGGGTGTTCAGTCGTGCCCTATGACGAGCGCTATTGCGCCATGGAAGAGATGGATGCTGTGATCTCGGCAACCACCAGTCCGCACTATACCGTGCGGGCCGAACAGTTTGCCCGGCTGGAAAAGCAGCCGGAGGCTGTGATCGACCTGGCGATCCCGCGGGATATTGAGCCGGAGATACGGCAGTGGACGGCCCTGTATAATATTGATGATCTGGGCGTCCATACAGGGCTGGATGGAGAGACGGACCGGCGTGTACAGAACCTGGTGAGTGAGTATATGGAGCGGTTTTATCACTGGTGCCATTACCGGGAGTGTATACCGGCCATGGAGGAACTGCGGGAGGCTGTACTTGCCCGTGTGCGCTGGCATTTTGAGCCGGAAATGGAGCTGCGTGAGAGAGAGGCGGCCGAAGAAGCAGCCGACAGGACCATTGCACTGCTGCTGGGCGGCCTATCAGACAGCCTGAGTCCGGAGCAGCTGCATGCCTGTGCGCAGGGGATCCGCGCCCGCACGAGGTGAGTGTATGGAACAGCTGCGTTTTCCTATGTTTGTGGATCTCCGCGGACGCCGTGCCGTGGTGGTCGGCGGCGGAAAAGTCGGCGCGCGCCGCGCAAATGTTCTGCTGCAATTTGGTGCAGAGGTGACAGTGATCGATCCAGCAGCACCGCCGGTGCCCGGTACAGTGCATGTCCGGCGCGGTTATCTGCCCGGAGACCTGCAAGGGGCTTTTATTTGTATTGCCGCAACAGACAGCCGCGCGGTCAATTACCGGGTAGGCCAGGACGCCCGGACGCTCGGAGTGCCGGCCAGTGTGGCGGATGCACCGGATGAGTGCGATTTCTTCTTTCCGGCAGTCTGCGTAGGAGACGGCATCGTGGCCGGCGTGGTGTCATCTGGCAGCGCACATGAGAAAACAGTAAGTACGGCCGGAAGGATCCGCCGTATGTTGGAGGAAACTGAATGAAGCTGAAAATCGGCAGCAGGGAGAGCCGGCTTGCTGTCCGGCAGGCTGAATTGCTTATGGAGAGCATACGGGCAGCCTATCCGGAGATCGGTCTTGAACTGGTAACGATGAAAACGACCGGAGATAAGATATTGAACCGCACGCTGGATAAAATCGGCGGCAAGGGCCTTTTTGTTAAGGAACTGGAGACGGCACTTTTGGAAGGGCACGTAGACCTGACTGTACACAGCTGCAAGGATCTGCCCATGGAAGAAGACCCGGCGCTGCCGCTGGCGGCATTTTCTGTTCGGGAGGATCCGAGAGACGTACTGGTCCTGCCGGCCGGTGTAGAGGAACTGGATCTGTCTGGACCGATCGGCTGCTCCAGCCGCAGAAGGCAGCTTCAGCTGCGGGCACTGTACCCGACTGCGAGGGTCGAACCTGTGCGGGGCAATGTACAGACCCGCCTGGATAAGCTGGACAGCGGACAGTTCTCGGCATTGGTGCTGGCGGCTGCCGGATTAAAGAGGCTGGGACTGGAAAATCGGATCAGCCGCTATTTTTCAGTTGAGGAGATCCTTCCGGCTGCCGGACAGGGGATCCTGGCTGTGCAGTGCCGGGCGGGAACAGATACATATTATCTTAGAGCGTTTGACAATGCTGCCGGGCGGGCATGTGCTGCTGCCGAACGCGCCTTCGTGCGCGTGTTGGATGGCGGATGCAGCTCGCCTGTTGCGGCGTATGCCGAGGTGTCGGGAGACGGGCTGCATCTGTGGGGAATGGATACTGCGGGGCGGGTCGGCGAAATGACCGGGGCGGTCACTGAGGCCGTCCGCCTTGGAGAGAAGCTCGGACAGGCTATGCTGAGAGGAAAGACGCAATGAGAGGAAAAGTGACGCTGGTGGGTGCAGGCCCCGGTGACGGCGGGCTGATGACTCTGAAGGGATACCGGGCGCTGCAGGAGGCGCAGACAGTGGTTTATGATCGGCTGATCGGGCCGGAGGTCATGGCGATGATCCCGGCGGATGCGGAGAAAATAGATGTGGGTAAGCGCTCTGCCTGCCACAAGATGCCGCAGAGTGAGATCAATCTGCTTTTGCTGAATAAAGCCTTGGAAGGAAAGCGTGTGGTGCGGCTCAAGGGCGGTGATCCGTTTGTATTCGGACGCGGCGGCGAAGAACTGGAGCTTCTGCAGACACACGGGATACCCTTTGAGGTCGTTCCAGGCGTGACCAGTGCTATTGCAGCGCCGGCCTATGCGGGGATACCGGCAACGCATAGGGATTACTGCTCATCGGTGCATATTATCACGGGGCATGCCCGCACGGGAAAGCCCCTGTCTATTGACTTTGAGGCCCTGGTGCATACCAGAGGGACACTGGTATTCCTGATGAGCGTGGCATCCATGCACGATATCATCCGCGGACTTCTGGGAGCCGGTATGGATCCGGAAATGCCGGCGGCCATGGTAGAGCAGGGAACCATGCCGGGGCAGCGCTGCTGCACGGCGCCTCTGAGAGCTTTAGGTGCGCGGGCGGATGAAATGCATATTTCAAGCCCGGCCGTGCTGGTTGTAGGAAAGGTCTGTGCGTTGAAGGAACGGTTTGACTGGTTTGACCGGCTTCCGCTGCATGGTATGCAGATCATTGTGACCCGGCCGAGGGAACGGGCGGGTACACTGACGGAGAGGCTGCGCACTTTGGGTGCGCAGGTGATAGAATATCCGTGCATATGTATTCAGTCCATTACGCCCTGCCCGGCGCTGGATGCAGCGATCGGGCATTTGCGGGACTATGCATGGCTGTGCTTTACCAGCCCGGCCGGTGTAGAGCGCTTTTGTGAGGAGATTGCTTCCCACGGACTGGACAGCCGTGCTCTGGGCGGTATACGTATTGCCGTTATAGGTGCGGGTACGGCAAGGGCTCTGGCTGCCTATGGCCTGCATGCGGATCTGATGCCGGAGCTCTATGATGCGGCGCACCTGGGCGAGAGCCTGGCTGCCTGCGCTGATGGAAAAGTGCTGATCCCGCGTGCCGAAAACGGTTCTCCGGGCTTGACTGCGGCGCTTGACCGGGCGGGAATAGTCTATGATGAGGCGGCAGTTTACCGCACAGTATATGCCCATCCGGATGCGGAGGACCTGCGCAGGCGGCTGGCAGCTGGAGAACAGATCTATGCGGCTTTTACCTCGGCGTCTACGGTTCGCGGCTTTGTATCCTCGTTGGGGGCAGATGCGCCTCTGCGCGGCGTGACCGGCCTGTGTATCGGCCCGCAGACGGCCGATGAAGCGAAAAAATATGGCATGTCTGTACATACGGCAGAAAATGCCACGATCGACGATCTGATCGAACTTGCAATCAAAATTCAGAAAAACAGAGGGAATCCAGATGGACATGATTAACAGACCCCGCAGGCTGCGTGCCTGCGATACCGTGCGCAGATTGTGCCGGGAGACGCATATTTCAGCGGACAGCCTGATTTATCCTATTTTTGTAGAGGAGGGCATTTCCGGATGCGTACCTATTGAGGCTATGCCCGGGCAGTATCGCTATGGCTTGGACAGCCTGGGCGGCGTGATCCGCAAGTGCCTGGATGCTGGAATACGCAGCTGCCTGCTGTTCGGTATTCCGGCGCATAAGGACAGTGCGGGTTCATCGGCCTGGGCAGAAAATGGGATCGTGCAGGAGGCAATTCGGGTCATCAAGGCGGGATATCCCGACTTTTATGTGATCACGGATGTGTGCATGTGCGAGTATACAGATCACGGCCATTGCGGTGCCTTGAAGGGTGAACAGGTGGACAATGATACGACATTGGAGCTGCTGGCACGGGTGGCGCTGTCCCACGTCCGGGCTGGTGCGGATATGGTTGCACCTTCAGACATGATGGATGGGCGGGTAGGCTATATCCGCCGCAAGCTGGATGAGGCCGGATTCTGCAATGTGCCGATCATGGCTTATTCTGCAAAATATGCTTCGGCCTTCTATGGCCCGTTCCGGGCGGCTGCTGGATCAGCGCCTGCCTTTGGCGACCGGCGGGGCTATCAGATGGATATGCATAACAGCCGCGAGGCACTATATGAGACGGCTCTGGATGTGCAGGAGGGTGCGGATATTATCATGGTCAAGCCGGCACTGAGCTATCTGGATATTATCAGCCGCTGCCGGAGCAGCTTCAATAAACCGCTGTGTGCCTATTCGGTATCCGGGGAATATGCTATGATCAAGGCCGCGGCTCAGGCGGGCTATATTGATGAATACCGGGTAATGTGCGAGAGTGCGGTAGCCGTTTTTCGTGCCGGTGCGGACATGCTGATCACATATTACGCATTGGAGCTGGCTGAGGCTGTAAAGAAGGGAGATATCGGCTGATGGGAATTTCTGAGGAGCTGTTCCGGCGGGCACAAAATGTTTTGCCCGGCGGTGTAAACTCTCCGGTACGGGCTTACCGGGCGGTCAATATGGCACCCCGATTCATTACACGGGCGGACGGGCCTTATATCTGGGGTGAGGATGGGCGGCGCTATATCGATTATGTCTGTTCCTGGGGACCGATGATCCTCGGCCACAATCACCCTGTTATCCGGGAGGCGGTAGAGGCTGCAGTCAGGGACGGGCTCAGCTTTGGCGCGCCCACACGGCGCGAGGTCGAAATTGCTGAACTGATGGTCCAGTGTGTCCCCAACATTGAGATGGTCCGCATGGTCAATTCCGGCACTGAAGCGGTCATGAGTGCGCTGAGGCTTGCCCGGGGTGTAACGGGAAAAGATAAGCTGATCAAATTTGCCGGCTGCTACCACGGACACAGCGACAGCATGCTGGTAGAAGCGGGGTCATCGGCTCTGGCCGGGGGATGCCCCAGTTCGGCAGGCGTCCCGGCGGACATTGCAAAGCACACACTGACGGCGCAGTTCAATGATCTGTCCAGCGTGGAGGAACTGTTTTTGGCCCATGAAAACCAGGTAGCAGCTGTGATCGTAGAGCCTGTAGCGGCCAATATGGGAGTCGTGGGGCCTGCACCCGGATTCTTGGAGGGACTGCGCAGCCTTTGCGACCGGTACGGTGCGCTGCTGATTTTCGACGAGGTCATCACCGGTTTCCGGCTGGGACTGGGCGGCGCCCAGGAATACTATGGTGTGCGTGCCGATCTGGTCACCTTTGGTAAAATTATCGGCGGCGGTATGCCCGTGGGTGCGTATTGCGGGAGCCGGGCACTGATGGAGCATGTGGCGCCCTGCGGCAATGTATATCAGGCAGGGACTCTGTCCGGAAATCCGGTGGCAATGGCGGCGGGACTTGCCCAGCTGCGCTATTTACAGGCACATCCGCAGGTGTATGAGGAGATCGGACGCAAGGGTGCAGTTCTGGCGGAAAAAATGCGCACGACTGCAGATCGTGCAGGGATCCCGGTGGCTATCAATCAGATCGGCTCACTGCTCTCTCCCTTCTTTGTTCCCACAGGGGTGAGCTCGTATATCGATGCCAAAGGGAGTGATCTGGCACGTTATGCCCGCTATTTCGGCGGTATGCTGGAGCGGGGGATCGCGCTTGCCCCGGCACAGTTTGAGGCCATGTTTGTCTCCGCATCGCATACTGACGAGCTGATCGCCCAGACCGTTCAGGCTGTTGAAGAGACCTTTGCTCAATTATAGTGTAAAACGCCCCCGGATACGGAAAAGCTCCGTATCCGGGGGCGTTTTAACAGCTTTTGGCTCAGGCGTTCAGGATCTGCATGAATTCATCGCCGGTGATGGTCTCCTTTTCATAGAGGAACTTGGCCAGCTCGTCCAGCTTAGCGCGGTTTTCGCGGAGCATGGTCAGTACCT
>CAKTGW010000050.1 GCA_934561725.1 uncultured Oscillospiraceae bacterium | reverse complement strand
CTGCAAGGACGGCCCCGTCTTTGAAAAGGAGGAACTCGTATGGTGAATCTGAAGGTAAATCTGGCGGGATTGGAGCTGGATAATCCCATTATCCCGGCCAGCGGCACATTCGGCTATGGCTATGAATTTGCCGACATTTATGACATCAACTGCCTTGGCAGCTTTGCATTCAAGGGAACGACCCGGGAGGGCCGTTTCGGCAATCCGACGCCCCGTATTGCAGAGTGCACATCCGGTATGCTGAACTGCGTGGGGCTGCAGAATCCCGGCATTGACCGGGTAATCTCTGAGGAGCTGCCCCGTCTGGCCAAGGTGTTCAGTAAGCCTGTTATTGCGAATATCAGCGGCTTTTCTGTGGATGAATATGTGGAATGCTGCGCAAAGATCGACGCGCAGGAGCAAGTGGGGCTGATCGAGGTCAATGTGAGCTGCCCCAATGTCCACGGCGGCGGCATGAGCTTCGGCACCAGCCCGGAGGCCGCGGCGGAAGTGACCCGCGCGGTCAAGGCTGTGACCCATAAGCCTGTTTTTATCAAGCTCTCTCCCAATGTGACGGATATCGTCTCCATTGCGGCTGCATGTGCCGAGGCCGGCGCGGATGGCCTGAGCATGATCAATACCATGCTGGGCATGCGCATTGATTTGAAAACGAAACAGCCGGTCCTGGCCAATAAAATGGGCGGTTTTTCCGGCCCGGCGATTTTCCCGGTAGCCCTGCGCATGGTCTATCAGGTCTATGCGGCAGTCAAGCTGCCCATTATTGGTATGGGTGGTGTTGCAACGGCCGAGGATGTGATCGAAATGATGCTGGCCGGCGCCAGCGCGGTAGAGATCGGCGCAATGAACCTGGTCAATCCCTACGCCAGCAAGGAGATCCTTGCTGCTCTGCCCGGCGCTATGAAGAAATACGGCATTCAGAGCCTGTCTGATATTATAGGAGGAGCACATAATGGGTAGAGACGTGATTATTGCCTGCGACTTTTCATCCCGGGCTGAGGTACTCTCTTTTCTGGATCACTTTCAGGAGGAGAAGCCCTATGTAAAGATCGGTATGGAGCTTTTTTATGCAGAGGGTGCGCCGATCGTGCGGGAGATCAAGCAGCGCGGTCACAAGATCTTTCTGGACCTGAAACTGCACGATATTCCTAATACAGTTCGCCAGTCCATGCATGTGCTGTCCGGCCTGAACGTAGATATGGTCAATCTCCATGCCGCAGGGACCCGCGCCATGATGGAGGCGGCTCTGGAGGGGCTTGTGCGGCCTGACGGCACGCGTCCTCTGCTGATCGCAGTGACGCAGCTGACTTCGACCAGCCAGGAGCGGATGGAGAGTGAGCTGCTCATCCATGAGCCTTTGGAGGAGGTAGTGCTCAGCTATGCCAAAAATGCTGCAGATGCCGGCCTGGACGGCGTTGTCTGCTCTCCGCTGGAGGCGGGCAGCGTTCACAGCCGCTGCGGTGCACAGTTTTTGACGATCACCCCGGGCGTGCGCTTTGCCGACGGTGATAAGGGCGATCAGGTTCGTGTGGCAACACCGGAGCGGGCCCGTGAGTTGGGCAGCGATTATATCGTAGTGGGGCGGCCGATCACACGTGCGGCGGATCCGGTGGCGGCCTACCGCAGATGTGTGCGTGAGTTCGTAGGAGAATAAGAAGGAGATAGAAATACATGAAAAAGCTGATCGCAAAAAATCTGCTTTCCATTGGCGCGGTGTTTTTCCGCCCCGATGAGCCGTTTACTTGGGCCAGCGGGATCAAGAGCCCTGTTTATTGCGACAATCGCCTGACTTTGACGGATGTGCCGGTTCGCTGCAATGTTGAAAATGGACTGGCTGAAAATGTAAAGAAGTATTATCCCGAGTGCGAGGTGCTGATGGGTACTTCTACTGCTGGTATTGCCCATGCAGCAATCGTGGGCCATATTCTGGGACTGCCTATGGGCTATGTCCGCAGCGGGAACAAGGATCACGGACGCCAGAACCGGATAGAGGGCAAACTTCTTCCCGGTCAGAAGGTCGTTGTGGTTGAGGATCTGATCTCTACCGGCGGCAGCGTTATCGAGGTGGTCGAGGCACTGCGGGAAGCCGGTGCGCAGGTGCTGGGTGTAGTCAGCATCTTTACCTATGGCATGAAAAAGGGACTGGAGCGCCTTGAAAATGCCCAGGTGCAGAATATCAGCCTGACTGATTTTGATACCATTGCCCAGGTAGCCGCCGAGGAGGGCTATATCAAGCCCGAGGATGTGCAGCGTCTGCTGGCCTTCCGAAACAATCCCAGCGATGAGAGCTGGATCGGAGGCGCAAAATGAAACATCTGATCGATATTCTCGATCTCTCCACCGAAGAAATCGAAGAGCTGATTTCTGTGGCGAACGATATTGCCGCGCACCCGGAAAAATACAGTGATGCCTGCCGGGGAAAGGTGCTGGCAACGCTGTTTTTTGAGCCCAGTACCCGCACGCGGCTGAGCTTTGAGTCCGCCATGATTCATCTGGGCGGCGAGGTCCTGGGATTTTCCGAGGCCAGCTCGTCCTCTGCGTCCAAGGGCGAGAGCGTGAGCGATACGGTGCGCGCAGTGAGCTGCTATGCAGACATTATTGCCATGCGCCATCCCAAGGAGGGCGCTCCCATGGTGGCGGCAATGAAGTCCGGTGTGCCGATCATCAATGCCGGCGACGGCGGACATAATCATCCTACGCAGACGCTGACGGATCTGCTGACCATCCAGCGCGAGAAGGGACGGCTCAGCAATATGACCGTGGGCCTCTGCGGCGACCTGAAGTTCGGGCGCACGGTCCACTCCCTGATGAGCGCCATGAGCCGCTATGAAAATGTCAGATTCGTGTGCATCTCGCCGCAGGAGCTGATGATCCCGGAATATCTCCGCCATGATCTGCTGGAGGCCAAGCACATTGATTATGTGGAGACACAGGATCTTGAAGCAGTCATGCCGGAGCTGGATATCCTCTACATGACCCGCGTCCAGCGGGAGCGCTTCTTTAACGAGGCGGATTATATCCGCTTGAAGGACAGCTATATTCTGAACCTGGCCAAGCTGAAAAATGCAAAGGCAGATTTGCGGATCCTTCATCCGCTGCCCCGCGTGAACGAGATCTCCACAGAGGTGGATGACGACCCGCGCGCCTGCTATTTCCGCCAGGTACTTTGCGGCCGCTATGTTCGCATGGCGCTTATTCTGAAAATGCTGGGGGTGCGCTGACATGATCGTTAACCCGATTACAGATGGAATCGTGCTGGACCACATCACTGCCGGAAAGGCCATGGATATTTATAAGATCCTGGGGCTGGACAAGCTGGACTGTACAGTGGCCATTATTAAGAATGCTGACAGCGAAAAGATGGGCAAAAAGGACATTTTGAAGATCTGCGAGGTCATTGATATTGATCTGGATGTGCTGGGATATATAGATTCCGGCATCACGGTGAATATCATTAAAAACGGCGTGAAGGTCAGCCGGCTGCATCTGGAGCTTCCGGAGCAGGTGACCAATGTGATTCATTGCCGCAATCCCCGCTGCATCACTTCCGTTGAACAGGAGCTGCCCCATACCTTCAAGCTGACTGACCGCGAAAAGGGTGTTTACCGCTGCATCTATTGTGAAACAAAGGCGAAAGACAGATTTTGATCCAAATGTTTCCTATCCTGCATGAATATATGATTTAAACGTTACTCCGACGGCCCCGTCGGCCTCCATTCAGGCTGTACGGGGCTGTTTTTTCATCATCGGTTCGACAGGATTCGACGCCGTTCGTGCCATGTCTGCAAGATATGGAACCTGAACAGATGCGGAAAACAAGATGGAGTATGAAGGTCGTATTTGTTTAAAAACGTAGGGAAAAGAACGGTAAAATTCTAAAGAATGCGCCTTTTTCTGAGTGCTTCTGCCAGAATATGAGTTTATTTTTGTTCTATTCGTCGAAATTTAACGAAAAACGTTGACAAAAATATGTGATAATTCACAAATATTTGTTGCAACGGTTCACAAGTTGTGATAAATTAAAAACATCACAGGCGTTCAGCTAAAGAGAAATTGCGGTCGTCAATTGGTAATATTCGGAGGAGAAAGTTCTATGGAAAACAAGCTGCGAATTTTAATTGCAGACTCAAACGAAGATTTTCGTACAATTTTGACGGAGATCATCAGTGACGAAGAAGATATGACGGTTGTGGCTGCTGCCGGCGATGGCAGACAGACTCTGGAGCTTCTGCGGGAGAAACAGCCGGATGTATTGCTGCTGGATCTGGTGCTGCCCAAGCTGGATGGCTTTGGTGTACTCCAGCAGCTGCCGGAAACAGGGGCCAAACCCGCAATCGTTGTCACCAGCGCTTTTGTAACGGACAGTGTGATGGCAAAGTGTTCGGAGCTGGGTGCAACGCTGTTCGTATCCAAGCCATGCGACACTGCATCCATTCTCAGCCGCATCCGTCTGGCGAGAGACATGAGCACGCGTTTGCCGCTTCAGCGTGAGAACGCATCGGATGTCCGGACAGAGCCCAGTCTGGAGGCAGTGGTGACGGAGGTGATCCATGAGATCGGCGTTCCGGCTCACATCAAAGGGTACCAGTATCTGCGGGAAGCGATTATTCTGGCGATCAACGATATGGAAGTGATCAATGCGGTAACTAAGAAATTTGGAACAACGCCCAGCCGTGTTGAGCGGGCGATCCGTCATGCGATCGAAGTGGCATGGGACCGGGGAGACCTGGAAACCCTGCAGAAATTCTTTGGCTATACCGTATCCAACATCAAGGGTAAGCCTACGAACAGCGAGTTTATTGCCATGATCGCTGATTGCCTCAGCCTTCGGCGTAAAAATGCGGAATCCGGTAAAAAGTAAGCGGAACGGTCAAAAATCCGGGACTTCTGAATGAGAGAAGTCCCGGATTTTTTATTTTGCCGGTGTTCGGCGGGAGGTATGTACAGAGTCGAAGTGGAGCAGACTTTTTACCTCTGTCTGTATTTGTGCGATGATGTATTCCAGCTCACGGGTAAGATTCAGTGTGGAACGATAGGCTAAAATGGCATAGCGGCTGGCGCAGGGCTCAAATGCACAGCACTTCAGATTCGGGATATTCGGGCGGTAGTGGTCCAACATGAAACCGATGCCCAGACCGGCTTCCAGCATGGCACAGGCAGAAAATACGCTTTCCATCTCAAAGGCAATATCCGGCTTGATATTCAGCATCTCAAAGCTGGCGTCCAGGACCTGACGGTCCATAGTCCCCTTTGCGGGGAGGACAAAGCGTTCGTTTGCAAAGAGACTGAGATCGACCATGGGCGGATTGGAGAAATCATAGCTGGCATAGGAAGCCATGAGGTGGGAATCGGCCATGACCAGCAGCATTTTTTCCTCGCGGAGAACATCATATTTCAGATTGTCCGGAAGTGCGGCTACGGGACAGACGGCAAAATCCAGCTTTTCCTTACTCAGCATGTCCAGCAGGTGAATTGCGCGGCTTTCCACCAGTTCAAATTCGATTTCGGGCAGCTCTCTCTTGCATCTTCTGATAACCTTGGAAAATACATAGATGCTGGACTGGGATGCAAGCCCCACACGCAGCCGCTTGGAGCTGGAGTGATAGGTCAGCTCCTCCATCAGATCGTCGTGCAGATGGATGATCTGCCGGGCAGTGGCAATATAGCGTTCACCGGCATGCGTGGGGATCATGGAGGTCTTGTGGCGGGTGAACAGCTTCAGGTTCAGCTCCTGCTCCAGCTTGGAAAGAAACAGGCTGAGCGTGGACTGGGATACAAACAGAGATTCTGCCGCGCGGGTCAGCGTTCCCTTATCTGCAATTTCGACAATATATTGAAAGTCTTTGATATTCACGATAAGCTCCTGTTGATTTTACTAAAAGTTGGCTGTCAAAAATCAGCGGTATTGTACAAAACGTCTTGAGCAGATTAATGATATCTTAACGAATATTCGCAGATTAAATGGGACATTTGACGAAATTATTGAATATATCAATAATTATAGATGATTATTTGTATTTGTCAATAGTAGAATACTGTACTATACTATGGTCAACCTAACCAGTTAGAGCCTGCTATATGCGGAATTGAATTGTGTAATATGTAAAAACACAAGAGAGTGACTGGTCCTGAATCCCGGATAACTCGGGCAAATAATTTGTGCCCCGGTTATAAATACCCAAACACTAGGAGGAAAAACAATGAAGAAGGCATTATCCCTGATTCTGGCTGCTGTCATGGTGCTTGGTCTGTGTGCTTGCGGCGACAACACAAAGACTCCTGAGTCTACCGCACCTGAAGCATCCACGAATCCCACTGCCCCCGGCGAGTCCTCTGCCCCCGAATCTTCATCCGTGATCATTACTGAGGGCATCAACTTCAAGGTTGGTATCATGTCCAACCCTGTGTCTCAGTCTGAAGAGGCTTATCGCTCTGCAGAGAGACTTCAGAAGAAGTACGGCGAGGATGTTATCGTGATCGATACTTTCCCCGACAAGGCCGTTGCTGAGCAGGAGACCACGATCTCCAAGGTCATGGCTATGGCCGCTGATCCTGATATCAAGGTTATCGTCTTTAACCAGGCTATGAACGGCACCATCGCCGCGATCAACAAGCTGAAGGAGAAGCGCCCCGACATCTTCTGCATTGCCTGCAACACCAATGAGGATGCCGACCAGGTCGCACAGGTTGCTGACATGCTGATCTCCAAGGACCACCTTGGCCTTGGCAGACAGGTTGCCGAGCGCGCTGTTGAGGCTGGCGCAAAGACCTTTATCCACTATTCCTTCCCCCGCCATATGTCCAATCAGATCGTGGCTATCCGTACCCAGGTCATGGAGGACATCTGCAATGAGAACGGTATCAAGTTCATGAACGTTACCGCTCCTGACCCCCAGGGCGACGCAGGCGTTTCCGGTGCACAGCAGTTCATCCTTGAAGATGTTCCCATCAAGGTCAAGGAGTATGGAAAGGACACCATGTTCTTCACCACCAACATTGCCATGAACGAGCCCCTGGTCAAGAGCGTTATGGAGCAGGGCGCTATTTTCGGCTGCCAAGCTGACCCCTCTCCCTTCGATGCTTATCCCGCAGCCCTGGGTATCACCGTTCCCGAGGATAAGGTCGGTGACGCTGACTACATGCTTGAGCAGATCGCTGAGA
>CAKTGW010000049.1 GCA_934561725.1 uncultured Oscillospiraceae bacterium | reverse complement strand
CACCGTGGGTATTCACTATCTGGCCGGTCTCCAGATATTTCTTTTTTTCAGTCATGCTTTACCTCCCGGAAAAAGCTTTATATATCAAAAATCCCCGAGTTCCTCCCGGGGGCAGATCCCACCGAAACAGACTCGGGGACTCCGGGGGAGTGCTCCCCCGGAAACTGTGTCAGTCCATGATTTCAACGGACACCTTTTTGCCCTTACGCTGGGCAACAGCCTTCATGAGTATGCGAATCTCCTTCACGATCCGCCCCTGACGGCCAATGACCTTGCCCATGTCACCATCGGCCACACGCACTTCAAATACGGTCTCCGAATCGGCCTCGCGCTCGGTCACAGATACCTCGTCGGGATTGTCCACGAGGTTCTGTACAATGTAGGTCAAGAGTTCTTTCATGCCGGTCGCTTCTCCTTAGATGGCTTCTGCCTTTTTGAGCAGGGCTCTGGCAGTGTCCGTGGGCTGTGCGCCGTTAGCGATCCAGTACTTGGCGCGCTCTGCATCCACCTTTACAGCATTATCGGCCAGGGGATCATAGGTGCCGATCTCCTCGATGAATCTGCCGTCGCGGGCGTTGCGGGAATCAGCAACGATGATGCGGTAGTAAGGATTCTTCTTAGCGCCCATTCTGCGAAGTCTGATTTTGACCATTATATATTCACCTCCACTTTATCATTTTCATATAGTCAGGCTGCTTGAGCCGAACTGTCTGTTTATCAGAAGCCGAAAAGTCCCTTGCCGCCCCGGGCAAAGCGCTTCATTTTCTTTGCGCCGCCGGACATCTGCTTCATCATGGCCTGGGCCATCTCGAACTGCTTGAGCAGGCGGTTGACCTCCACCACGCTGGTGCCGCTTCCGGCCGCAATGCGTTTTTTCCGGCTGGAACCCAGCACGGAGGGATTTTCCCGCTCATACATGGTCATGGAAAGGATGATAGCCTCTGTATGCGCTAGAGCCTTCTCATCGATCTGCGCCCCCTGAAGGGCCTTGGCATCCACGCCGGGGATCATCCCGGCAATATCCTGCAGCGACCCCATGGATTTCATGGAGACCATCTGGTCGTAATAATCGCTGAGAGTAAATTTGTTTTTCTTGATCTTTTCAGCCAGCTCCAGAGCTTTTTTCTCATCAAAGCTCTGCTCGGCCTTCTCGATCAGGGTAAGCACATCGCCCATGCCCAGGATACGGGAGGCCATACGGTCCGGATGAAAGACCTCAATCTGATCCAGCTTTTCACCAATACCGGCAAATTTGATGGGCTTTCCGGTAACTGCCTTTACAGAGAGCGCCGCGCCGCCGCGGGCGTCGCCGTCCAGCTTGGTGAGCATGATGCCGTCTATGCCCAGAGCCTCGTCAAAGGCCGTAGCCGCATTCACCGCATCCTGACCGGTCATGGCATCCAGCACCAGCATGATCTCTGCCGGCTCCACGGCGGCCTTGATCGCCTTGAGCTCGTTCATCAGTGCCTCGTCTACATGGAGACGGCCGGCCGTGTCCAGAAAGACCATATCGTTGCCATGGCGTTTGGCATGCTCCACGGCAGCCTTGGCAATATCCACAGGATTTGCCGTGCCCATCTGAAAAACGGGCAGATCCAGCTGTGCACCCACGGTCTCCAGTTGCTTGATAGCAGCCGGGCGGTAAATATCGCAGGCAGCCAGCAGCGGGCGCTTGCCGTTCTTGCGCATGAGCGCAGCCAGCTTTGCGCCGTTGGTGGTCTTACCGGCACCCTGAAGGCCAACCAGCATGACCACGCTGGGAGATTTTGAGGATATGTTGATTTTTGTGCTCTCGCTGCCCATCAGGGCACAGAGCTCTTCGTTGACAATCTTGATGACCATCTGCGCAGGGGTCAGGCTTTCCAGCACCTCGGCGCCGTTGGCCCGCTCCGACACGCTCTTTACAAAGTCGCGGACAACTTTATAGCTGACGTCTGCCTCCAGAAGCGCAATGCGCACCTCGCGCATGGCTTCCTTGATGTCATTCTCGCTCAGACGGCCCTTGCCGCGGAGCCGCTTGAATGTGGCGCTCAGTTTTTCGGAGAGAGACTCAAATGCCATATCGCACTGCTCCTTTCTGATTCCGTTCAGTTACTGCTTCAGGGCGTCCAGTCTGTCCAGCACCTGGAGCAGCAGACGGTCCGCCTCCGCGCCGCCCTGTCTGGCGGCACGCACCAGTTGTTCGATCTCGTCCACCTGGGTGCGCAGCTGCTGGAAGCGCTTTACGAGTCCGGTTTTTTCTTCCGTCTCATTCAAAAGTCGGTCAGCCCGGCGGATCATGTCCCACACGCCCTGTCTGGAAATACCGGACTGCTCGGCGATCTCCCCCAGAGAGAGATCTTCATTATAGTGCAGGTCATAATATTCACGCTGCTTTTCGGTAAGCAGGTCGCCGTAGAAGTCAAAAAGCATTGCCCGGCGAAGGGTCTCGTCTTCCATGCGCCCACCTCCCAGTGTGAATGTAAAATCCTTTACAAGCTGGCATTATACACGCCCGCCGCCGGTCTGTCAAGTATTTTTTCTTGAAAGGCACAAAAGTATATTCCACCTGGAAGCTGGAGACAATTTATAGAAAGTTTCCTGTGGTTTGGAGGCCAAATATGGACAATACATCTTATATAGATCATCGCGCCCTGGCAGAACTTGGCCGGCGCACCGCCAAACGTCTGGATCACGCAGCGTACACATCACCGCGCACGCTGCGCACACTGCTGGCCCGCAGTATGCGCCGTCTGTACGTCTTATCCGGGCAGGCGGTCTCTCCCGCCGCCGGCAGCGCCATGGAATGGCTGCGGGATAACTGGTATCTCGTCCGCCGCGAAGGACTGAGCGCCTCCGCCGCCTTTCGGAACTGCGGCCGGCTGAGCGGTTCCGCAGGCAGGCCGACTGTCTACCTCGCCGCCGAAGCGCTGCTACGTGCAGACAGCGGCACGGTAACGGAGGAACACATCACCGTATTCCTGGATGCCTTTCAAAGCCAGCGCCCCCTGTGCCGCAGAGAGCTGGAGCTGTTTGTTCCGGCCTTGAAGGCTGCTGCCATTGCTGCGCTGGCCCGCGGCTGTGAAAGTGACATGGATGGTGCATATGCTGGGCGGCTGGTGACCGCTCTGCGTTTTCTGGGCAGCCATGACCTGAGCCGCTGCATAGACAGGCTGGATCTTCTGGAACGCACTCTGCGCAGGGATCCGGCCGGCATCTACCCGCATATGACCGATCTCAGCCGGGAGAGCTACCGCCGTCAGGCCGCCCGGCTGGCCCGTAAGCAGAACCTTCCGGAACACATTTTTGCCCGCCGTCTCCTGCGCCGTGCCGCCGCGGCCCCCGCCAGCCGCCGCCATGTGGGCTTTCAGCTCTTCCCGGAGCGCTCCTCGTCGGGCAGTTACATTGCTGTTCAGCTTCTGCTCACGTTTTTGCTGACCTCTGCCGCCGGTCTCCGTTTTGGTTCAGCCGCGGCGCTCGCACTTCTGCTTCCCTTCTCCGGCGCTGTAAAGGCTCTGACAGATCTGATCCTGCTCCGCTGCCTGCCGCCCCGCTTTATCCCGCGCATGTCCATACAGGACGGCGTACCGCCGGAGGGAAAGACCCTTTGTGTGGTCTCCGCGCTGATCTCTGATCCTACCGGCGGAGAGCAGCTGTGCCGCCAGCTTGAGGATGCCTGGCTGTGCAGCCGTGATGCCGGCAGCAATCTGCTCTTTTGTCTGCTGGCCGACCTCCCCGAATCCGCAGAAGGTACGCTCCCGGAAGCCGAAGCCGGTCTGACTGCTGCCGCAAAGGCCATTGACGCACTCCGCCGACGCCGGGGCGCGCAGTTTTTTCTCCTCACGCGCCCCCGGATCCGGAACAATGGAAAATACATGGGCTGGGAACGCAAACGCGGTGCCATTCTGGAGCTGGCCCGGTTTCTGCGTGGTCAGGAGAGCTCTGTCCGCTGTCTGGCGGGAGAGCCCCGCCAGCTGGCAAACATCCGCTGCCTTCTGCTGCTGGACAGTGATACCCGGCTCACGCCCGGCAGTGCCGCAGAGCTGATTGGCGCCATGCTCCACCCTCTGAACCGCCCGGTCATTGACGCACAGCATAGGATCGTCACCGCCGGATACGGCATCATCCAGCCGCGGATAACCACCGAGCTGGCCTCTGCCCGGCAAACGCCCTTTTCCCGCCTGTTTGCGGGCCAGGGCGGAACCGATCCGTACAGCAGCCTTTGCGGCGAGGTCAATATGGATCTCACCGGCTCGTCCGTCTTTACCGGCAAGGGTATCCTGGACATAGACGCCTTTCTGACCTGTGCCGGCGATCTGCCCGAAGGCTGTATACTCTCCCACGACGCACTGGAAGGCGCCCTGCTCCGCTGCGGCTGGGCGGGAGATATTGAGCTTACCGATGCCTTTCCCGGCACGGTGATCGGATTTTACAGGCGGGCGCACCGCTGGATCCGGGGCGACTGGCAGAACGCTCCATGGGTTTTCTCCCGCAGACGCACATTGCACATGGAAGACCGCTGGCGGCTGTTTGACAATCTGCGGCGTTCCCTGGTCGCGCCGGCCGTTCTGCTCTGTCTGCTTTGTGGCTTTCTGGGCGGCAGTATTCCCGCCGCGCTGCTGGCCCTCGGCTGCTTTGTGATCGACCTTCTCATCGCCGCGCTGCACTCTATCCTCTACCGCCCGGAAACAGGCGAGCGCTATCACTCCACTGTGATCTATGGCCTGCCCGGTGCTCTCTGCCAGAGTGCGGTGATGCTCATATTGCTGCCCTATGCAGCCTGGATCTCGCTGTCCGCCGCTGCAGCCGCCCTGTACCGCATGTTTGTCAGCCGCCGTGATCTGCTGGAATGGAGCGTCTCTGCCTGGAGCGGCAGTGTCTCTCTGCACGTATATGTCCGCAGCATGCTCCCGGCCTCTGCGCTCGGGCTGGGCTGTCTGCTTCTGTCCGGCTCCGTTCCCGGCAAGACCGCCGGACTTATCTGGCTGCTCTCTCCGGCCGCAGCATGGATTCTAAGCCGGCAGAGCTCCGGCCGCAAAAAAAGCCTCAGCTGCCGTGACCGCTGCTGGCTGCTGACGCGCGCCCGGGAAATATGGGGCTATTTTGACGACTTCATGAATGCGGAAAACCACTATCTCCCTCCGGACAACTGGCAGGAACGTCCGCCAGTTGGACTTGCCCGGCGTACCTCACCCACAAATATCGGTCTGGCACTGCTTTCTGTGCTTTCCGCCGCAGATCTGGGGATCATCACACCGGAGCAGGCTGCCGGGCGCATCTCCGCCGTGCTGGACACACTGGAGGCGCTGCCCAAATGGCATGGCCACCTCTACAACTGGTACAGCACCCAAACGCTGGAGATCCTTCAGCCGCCCTACGTCTCCACAGTGGACAGCGGCAACCTCTGTGCCTGTCTCACGGCGCTGCGCCGCGGTCTTCTTGAATATGGCTTTGACGACCTTGCCGGGCGCGCCGGCGCGCTGGCCGAGACCATGGACTTTTCACTTCTTCTCGACCGGGAAAAAATGCTTCTGCGCATCGGCATAAACACTGCCGGCAGCGACGATCCCGGCTGCTATGACCTTCTGGCCGGCGAAGCACGTCTGACCGCCTTTCTGGCTGTGGCCCGGGGAGATGTGCCGAAAAAGCTCTGGACATGCATGTCCCGGGCGCTGGCTGCCCGGGGACACCGCCGAGGTATGGTCTCCTGGACCGGTACCATGTTTGAGTATCTGATGCCCGAGCTGCTTTTGCCCAGCTATCCCGCTTCCCTGCTCTATGAGACGCATCATTTTTGTCTGTACGTCCAGAAAAAGCGCACTGCAGGACTCCCCTGGGGCTGCTCGGAAAGCGCTTATCACGCCCTGGATCCCAGTCTGAGCTACCGTTATAAGGCCCACGGCTGTCAGGCTCTGGCCCTGTGTCCCGGAATGGATGACGAGCTGGTCATCTCACCCTACAGCAGCTTTCTGGCACTGGCTGTGGATGCGCCCGCCGCCGTGCAGAATCTCCATGCATTGGAAAAGCTGGGTATGCTGGGGCGGTATGGCTTCTGGGAAGCACTGGACTGCACGCCCGCCAGAATGCGCGGCAGCACGCCGGAGATCGTGCGCTGCGTCATGGCACACCACTTGGGGATGAGTATGGTTGCTGTCAGCAATGTGATCCAGCGCGGCATCTGGCAGAAACGGTTCATGCGCGAGCCCGCCTGCCGCGCCTACAGCTGTCTGCTTCAGGCACGCATTCCCATACACGCACCGGTGCTGCGCCGCACATTGACCGAAAAAACGCTGCCACGCCGTCCCGACCGCCAGAACGGGCAGTGGCAGTTTACCGGTCCCGTCCCGGCAGAGGGACCTTTGCGCTGCGGTGTCCTCTCCAACGGGACGTATAGTATTATGTCAACTTATTTCGGCTCGACCACATCACGCTGCGGTGATATTCTCCTGTATACCTCCGGCAGCATGGAGCCTCAGAGCAGTCATGGCATAGACTTTTTCTTTTCCTCCGATACCGGGATCCAGAGTCTGCTTCCCGACTCCAATACGCCGGGTTCCTGCACATTTACACAGCGTGAGATCAGCTTTCGCAGAACTCTGTCCGGAATGGACTGCCGCATTCGCACGCTGGTCTGCGCCGATTGCAGCGGCGAGCTGCGTACAGTGACTATGGCTCCCGGCAGCAGTGCCGTAAAGGGTACGCTCATTGCGGCGCTGCGTCCCGTATTGGCATTTGAAAATGATTATGTAAACCATCCCGCGTTTTTCGGATTAGGTCTGGAATGCCGGCGTATCCGGGACGGCCTGCTGCTCCATCGTCTGCAAAGAAATACGCTGGACAGCTGCTGGCTGTGCATAAAATGCAGCCGCCCCTTTGACTGTGACCTGTCGGAAAATGCGCTTTCTCCCCGTCTGCGCCGCAGCCGTCAGACAGAGGGCTGGCTGGTGCGCCCCACTCTTCGTCTGGATGTTCCTCTGGTAATCTCTCCCGGCGAAAGTCTGCAAATTCAACTGGCTCTGGGCTTTGGAGCCGATGCGGCACAGGCCGAAACCTGCGCCGGCCGTGCTCTGCATCTGACTACGTCTGACGCCGCCGCGCTGCCGGAGCTTTCTGCCGCACTGCTTGGACTGGCTACGGAGGATATCTCCGCCGCCATGGCGCTTCTGCCCCAGCTGAAGGACTGCGAGGCTCACAGCACGGTCATTCTGCCGCAGGTGGATGACAAC